>NZ_JBSGIW010000011.1:0-120915 GCF_053605265.1 Streptomyces sp. NPDC003943
TGTGTATGTTTATCAGAAGGGGGAGCGTGCGGGGGGGGGGGGGCGAGGGCCCCCCCCCGCCGCCCCCCCCGCCGCCCCCCCCACGGCCGCGCATCGGTCAGAGACCCGCGACGCCGAGGCCGGCGTTCACGTGCACACCGGCGATGTTCTGGACCAGGCCCGGGACGCCGTTCACGAGACCCTCGGCGGCGGCGACGGTCTGCAGGCCGCCGACGGTGCCGAGGACGGTGTTGACGTCGCCGGTCACGGCGCCGACGAGACCGCCGTTGACGCTGATGAGACCGCCGGAGACGGCGTCGAGCTCGGCGTCGTCGATCACACGGGTCTCGATGTCGTTACGCATGGCAGCGCACCTTTCACTCAGTGGGGGGAATCCGAATTACCGCGGCGCCGCAGATCAAAGCATGCGAACGGGCGCCCGAGCCAATTGCCCTGACGCGTATTCAGCGTTCTTCGTGCATCTCGCGCGACCTGCTGTGCGGCATGTTTCACGGAACGGCGACAGCTTCTTTGCAGGAACGGGTAACGGATTCCGTCCGGCCCCCGCGCCCGCCGGACGAACCGGGGTGAAATCCGGCAACAGGCGCGCGGCCGTGTGCCGGACCCGGGGACGGTGGCGGAGGCGCGGTTCAAGTCACGTACACAATGTGCAGGTTCCCGGCAGAGCACGGGGCCGTGGCCGGCTCGGCCACGCGCCCCTGGTTCACAGCCAGCCGGCCCGCTGCGCCTGCAGCGCCAGCTGGAAGCGGTTGGCCGCGCCGAGCCGCGCCATCAGGATCTGCAGCCGACGGAACAACGTCCGCCTGCTGATGTCGAGTTCACGTGCGATGACCTCGTCGCTCGCGCCGCCCGCGAGCAGCCGGAGCAGCCGCCGGTCGGTGGGCTCGAGGCCGCCCGGGCGCGCGGCGTGGCCGTGCAGCGGCAGGGCGGCGTTCCAGGACTGCTCGAAGAGCGCCACAAGTGCGGAGAGCAGCCCGCACGGCTGCACCACCAGCATCGTGTTGACGACGTCCGCCTCCCGGATCGACAGCGACACCAGTGCGAACGCCTCGTCGATGATCAGCAGCTTCACCGGCACCGACGGCAGCACCCGGGCCTGCTCGCCCGCCTCCAGGCACGGTTCGATGACGTCCTTCAGGTGCCCGGGGTGTTCGAGCGCCTCCCGCGCGTACACGACCCGCTGCCGCACCCCGCGCGCCAGCGTGGCCAGCGCGTCCTCCGTGGCCCCCGGCACGGGGACGTAAGGCGGCGACTCGAACTGCCGGATCTGCTCGCGCGCGCTCGCCCACGCGCGCCGCATCCGCGGCCCTATCGCCTCCCCGGTGACGACCTCCACCAGGTCGTCGTTGTACGCGGCGAGCCGGTGCCGGCGGAACGACTCGAAGGCGCCGCCGACCGCGATGCGCGACTCCTCCAGCTCCGCCGCCCGGTGCCGGGCGAGCACCTCCAGGCCAGCCGCGGGCGGCACCGGCGCCACCAGCTCGCCGTCGCCGCCCGCGCTGCTGGCCAGCCCGGCGTCCACCAGCTCCCCGTACGCGGCGGCCAGCTCCGCCCCGGACAGACCGGCGGCCGAGCCGACCGTGCCGAGCGGCGCGGGGGCCAGGTCGAGCAGCGTCAGATAGACCCGGCCCGCGGCCTCCCCGACACCCAGGAGTCGCAGCGCCTCGCGGAGCTTCGCATGCTTCATGCCCGCATTATCCCGGGCCTCCGCCCGCCCGGGTGGCCGATCAGTGCCACTGGCACTCCTTGGCCCCGGCCGGCTCCGCCCGGTACTACCGTCCAGGCAGCCGCCGGGCCCCGGCGGCACCCACACCCACCGGACGAATGGGGAACGACGTGGCCAAGGGCCGGAAGAACGGGCTGTACAGCGGGATCTCCGAGGAACTGTCCGCGCTGATGCGCACCGGCTGGGCGGACACCGAGCGGCACGACCTCACCGCCGACGAGCAGGCCCCCTACGCGGCCGCCCGCCGCGAGGCGCTCTCCGCCCGCTTCCCGGGCGAGCGCCTGGTGATCCCCTCGGGCAACCTCAAGGTCCGCTCCAACGACGACCCCTATCCGTTCCGGCCGCACTCGGCCTATGTGCACATGACCGGCGACCTCGCCCGCGACGGCGCGCTCGTCCTGGAGCCCCGCGTGGACGGCGGCCACGACGCGTACTGCTACCAGCTACCGCGCGACGGCCGGGACACCGACGAGTTCTGGCTCGGCTACACCGCCGAGCTGTGGATGGGCCGGCGCCGCTCGCTCGCCGAGTCCGAGAAGGTCCTCGGCCTGCCCTGCCGCGACGTCCGCACCGCCGCCGCCGACCTGGCCGCCGTCACCGGCGTCCCCACCCGCGTCGTCCGCGGCGTCGACCCGGTCCTGGAGGCCGCCCTCACCACCGACGAGGAGCGCGACGACGAGCTCGAGGAGGCCCTGAGCGAGCTCCGGCTCGTCAAGGACGCCTGGGAGATCGGCGAGATGCGCAAGGCCGTCGACGCCACCGTGCGCGGCTTCACCGACGCCGTCGCGGAGCTGTCCCGCGCCGTCGCCACCTCCGAGCGCTGGATCGAGGGCACCTTCTTCCGCCGCGCCCGGGTGGAGGGCAACCACGTCGGCTACGGCACGATCTGCGCGGCCGGCCCGCACGCCACGATCATGCACTGGACCGACAACGACGGCCCGGTCCGTCCCGGCGAGCTGCTCCTCTTCGACGCCGGCGTGGAGGGCCGCACCCTCTACACCGCCGACGTCACCCGCACCCTGCCCATCAGCGGCACCTTCACGCCCGTGCAGCGCCAGGTCTACGACGCCGTGTACGAGGCCCAGGAGGCCGGCATGGCCTGTGTGAAGCCGGGCGCCGCCTACCGGGACTTCCACGAGGCCGCCCAGCGCGTCCTCACCGAGAAGCTCGTCGAGTGGGGCTTCATCGAGGGCCCCGCCGAGCGCGCGTACGAGCTCGGCCTGCAGCGCCGCTTCACCATGGCCGGCACCGGCCACATGCTCGGCCTCGACGTCCACGACTGCGCCGAGGCCCGCAACGAGGAGTACGTGGACGGGCCGCTGGTGCCCGGCATGGTGCTCACCGTCGAGCCCGGCCTCTACTTCCAGGCCGACGACCTGACCGTGCCCGAGGAGTGGCGCGGCATCGGCGTCCGCATCGAGGACGACCTGCTCGTCACCGAGGACGGCCACGAGAACCTGTCGGCGGCCCTGCCCCGCACCTCCGACGAGGTCGAGGCGTGGATGGCCCGCGTCGCGGGCTGACCCCGCCCGACAGGCCCTTCGCGGCGTCGCGCTCCCGCCGGGCGCGGCGCCGCGAAACGGCTGCGAATGGAAGGCGCCACGGGTTGGGGCTACTGTCGATACAGAGGCCATGAGTGCGCCGACGCTCCCGCGGCCCGCGGTTTCCGCAGCCCCGCGGTGGAGGAATCCAGGGCGCGCGGAAGGAGCCTGCCATGACCCGTACATTGCGAGCGGCGATCGCCCTCGCGGGAACCGCGCTTCTCTCGGTCGGCATGGTGACCGGCTGTTCGGCCGATTCCAAGCCACAGCCCGCGAAGGGCAGTGACGTGAAGATCGGCCTGCTGCTCCCGGAGAGCAAGACCACCCGGTACGAGAAGTTCGACAAGCCCTACATCGAGCAGAAGATCCAGCAGCTGGCACCCGGCGCCACGGTCGACTACTACAACGCGGCCGAGAGCGCGACCACCCAGCAACAGCAGGTCAACACCGCCCTCGCCAAGGGCGACAAGGTGCTCATCCTGGACGCCGTGGACTCCAAGTCGATCCAGTCCTCCGTGGACAAGGCGCACTCCGCCGGCGTGAAGGTCGTCTCCTACGACCGCCTCGCGCAGGGCCCGGTCGACTCCTACGTCTCGTACGACAACCACAAGGTCGGCGAGCTGCAGGGCAAGGCGCTGCTCGCCGCGCTCGGCTCCAAGGCCAAGTCCGGCGTGATCGTGATGCACAACGGCTCGCCGACGGACCCGAACGCGGCCGAGTTCAAGGCCGGCGCGCACTCCGTCCTCGACGGCAAGGTGACGATCGGCAAGGAGTACGACACCCCCAACTGGGACCCGAACAACGCCAACCAGCAGATGTCCGGTGCCATTGCGGCCCTCGGCAAGGGCAAGATCATCGGTGTCTACTCCGCCAACGACGGCCTGGCCGCCGGCATCTCCACCGCCCTCCAGGCGGCAGGTATCAAGGTGCCGCTGACCGGACAGGACGCCCAGCTCGACGCCATCCAGCGGATCCTGATCGGCAATCAGACCATCACGATCATGAAGCCGTACAAGCCCGAGGCCGACATCGCCGCCACGATGGCCGTCGACTTCGCCCAGGGCAAGCCACTCCCGAAGGACCTCGCTCCCCTCACCGTCACGAACGGCAGCGGCGACAAGGTCCCGGCCAACCTGCTGACTCCGATCGTGGTCACCAAGAACAACATCGGTGACACCGTCGTCAAGGGCGGCCTTTACACGGTCGACGAGATCTGCACGCCGACGTACGCGGCCGCGTGCAAGCAGGCCGGTCTGGAGTAACCGCCCGGGAACGGGCCTGGCAGGGTCGGAGGCGGTCGCTGTGCCGGAAGCACCTGTGCTGTCACTGCGGGGGATCTCCAAACGGTTCGGCGCGGTCCAGGCCCTGTCGGGCTTCGACCTGGACGTGAGCGCGGGGGAGGTCGTCGCTCTCGTCGGTGACAACGGCGCCGGAAAGTCGACCGCCATCAAGGCGATCGCCGGGGTGAACCCGCCCGACGAGGGCGTCATCGAATGGCAGGGCCGGCGGGTCTCGATCAACCGGCCCCACGACGCCCAGAACCTCGGCATCGCGACCGTCTACCAGGACCTCGCGCTGTGCGACAACCTCGACGTCGTCGGCAACCTCTTCCTCGGGCGGGAACTGCGCCGCTTCGGCGTGCTCGACGAGGTCCGCATGGAGCAGCGCTCCCGCGAGCTGCTCCACACCCTGTCCATCCGCATCCCCAGCGTCCGCATCCCCGTGGCGTCGCTGTCCGGCGGCCAGCGCCAGACGGTGGCGATCGCCCGCTCCCTCATCGGCGAACCCAAGGTCGTCCTCCTCGACGAGCCCACCGCCGCCCTCGGCGTCGAGCAGACCGCCGAGGTCCTCGACCTCGTCGAACGACTCCGCGGGCACGGCCTGGGAACCATCCTCATCAGCCACAACATGGTGGACGTCATGGCCGTCGCGGACCGGATCGCCGTCCTGCGGCTCGGCCGCAACAACGGCTTCTTCGACAGACGCGCCACCACCACCGAAGAGATCATCTCCGCCATCACCGGGGCCACCGAGAGCGCCGTGACCCGGCGTCAGGCCCGGATACGGGAGGAGCGGGAGGCACGCGGGGAGGAGTTGCCATGAGCAGCGACCCGAACGCGGGCGGCAGCGACCGCCCCCAGGGCACCACGCCCCCGGCCTCCGCGCCCGACGCCGTACCGGCCGTCGACAGCCGGCTGATCGTCCGGGAGGAAGGCGTCCGCGGCTACGTCAACGAGTTCCGGCGCAAGATGCGCAGCGGCGAACTGGGTTCGCTGCCCGTCGTCGTCGCCCTGATCATCATCTGGACGGTGTTCGGCAGCCTCAACAGCACCTTCCTGTCCGCCCAGAACCTCTCCGACCTCAGCCAGCAGATCGTCGGCACCGGAATGATCGCCGTCGGCATCGTCTTCGTGCTGCTGCTCGGCGAGATCGACCTCTCCGTAGGCTCGGTCAGCGGACTGTGCGCCGCCATCTTCGCCGTCCTCAACGTGCTCAACGGGATGAACCAGTGGCTGGCGCTCCTCGTCGCCATCGCGGGCGGCGCGGCCGTCGGCCTCATCCAGGGGTTCTTCTTCGCCAAAGTCGGGGTGCCCGCCTTCGTCGTCACCCTCGCCGGCAACCTGTTCTGGAACGGCCTCATGCTGCAGATACTCGGCAGCACCGGCACCGTCAACATCCCCGCCGACAGCGTGGTCTCCAAGCTGTACTCGACCATCTTCCACAGCCCCGCCACCGCCTACATCGCCGCCGGCGTCGGGGTCGGTCTCTTCCTCCTCGCGTCGCTCCTGGACGCGCGGCGCCGGCAGGCGGCCCGGGTGCCGTTCCGGCCGGTCGCCGAGATCGTGCTGCGTACGGTCGTGATCGGGGCCATCGCCTTCGTCACCGCGTACATCCTCAACCAGTACCAGGGCCTGCCGCTGGCGCTGCTGATCTTCCTGATCCTGCTCGTGGTGCTCGACTTCGTGCTGCGCCGCACCGGTTACGGCCGGCAGATCTTCGCGGTCGGCGGCAACATCGAGGGCGCCCGCCGGGCCGGCATCAGCGTGCCGTTCGTCCGGATGAGCGTCTTCGCCATCGCCGGCACCATGGCCGCGATCGGCGGCATCTTCCTCGCCGGCCAGATCCAGTCCGCGAGCCAGACCTCCGGCGGCGGCAACCTGCTGATGAACGTCATCGCCGCGGCCGTCATCGGCGGCACGAGCCTCTTCGGCGGCCGGGGTTCGGTGTGGTCCGCACTGCTCGGCGCCCTGGTGATCGGCTCCATCCAGTCCGGCATGAACATCATGGGCGTCAGCAACGCCGTCCAGTTCATGATCACCGGAGCGGTGCTGCTCGCCGCGGTCGTCGTCGACTCGCTGTCGCGGCGCAGCCAGAAGGCGGCCGGACGCGCCTGAGCAGTACTCGGGCGCGCCCGGACTCGTGGATTCCTACGGGTTGTTGAAGTGGACCTCCGGGTGCAGCGGGCTCGGCCCGGTCAGCAGCGGCTGCGGCCGGCCGCGCAACTGCTCGTCGAAGAAGGCCGCGAGATAGGCGCGGGTCACCACGAGCGCCCGGTCGGCCGGGATGGTGGCGCCCTCGTCCGGCACGCCGAGGCCACGCAGCAGCACCGGGGCGTCGGTGAAGGTGAAGTGGTTGGCGCCGGACACCGTCAGCCAGCGCTTCCAGCCGTCGAGCGCCTTCCAGGTGGTGTCCCAGCTCGTGTCGACACCGCCCGGCCGGTGCATCTCGTCGTCGGTGCCCAGGAACATGAACGCCCGCCCGCCGAGGCCGCCGGCCGGAAGCGTGTCCCAGAAGGCGCCGTCCATGTTCACCCCGGCGTCGATCCGCCGGTCCGCGATCATGGCCGCGGCGGCGGCCGCGCCGCCGATCGAGTGCCCGGCCATGCCGATCCGGGTCGGGTCGATGGTCCGCGCGTACGGCCAGGTGGCCACGGCCCGCGGCCCGGTCAGCCGGTCCAGGAGGAAGCGGACGTCCGCCGCGCGCACGGCCGTGACGTCGGAGCCCTTGATCTTCCCGTCGTGCATCTGCGTACAGGCCACACAGGTCAGGGCCGGCCTGCCCGGCACGGACATGCCCGAGCTCTCGTAGGCGTGGTCGACGGACGCGACGACATAGCCGCGCGAGGCGAGCTCGGTGGCGAGGCTAGTGAGCAGGAACCGTGGCGCCCCGAAGCCGGGCGAGAGCACCACGAGCGGATGCCTCCCGGGCGCGGGCCGCACGTCCTTCGCGCTGTACGTGTCCAGGCCGGCCAGCGCGCGGATGTCGGCCGGATCGGTCTTCTCCACGCCCGCCAGGATCAGCCGGGCCTCCTCCTCCGTCGCGTACGGCACGGGCGCGCCGCCCCGCGCCGTACGGGCCGCCGGGTAGAAGACGGTCACCATCAGCTCCCGCGCGTCCGCCGTGGGCACCCACGGGTCGCGCCGGGACCGGTCGACGAGATGGAGGACGGAGGCGCCCACACCGTACCTGCCGGTGGGAGCGGGCAGTCGGAGCGCGGCGGCCGGGTCGGCCTGAGCGGAGACGGCGGCCGGTGCTGGGGTGGCCGCGGCGGCGGGGAGGGCGGTCGCCGGTAACGCGACCGCGCAGGCGAGAAGGGCGGCAGCGGCCGCCCGCGTGAATGTGGACATGCCCAGGACGCTACGGCGGCCGGCTCGCGCCCCGCGTCCGACCACGGTCGGAGCCGAAGCCGGGTGCGTCACCCCCCGGTCGGACCGGTTTCTCCCTCTCCCGGGCGGCGTCTCACCACCTTGAGGGTGAAGATCACCCGGCGGGCCGTGTCGGACCGGCCCCCGGTCGGTTCATGTGGTGGATTTCGACGGATTTCCAGGATTTTTGGGTTTCGAGTATTTCGACAGAGCAAGGAGGTCCGATGGCGGGCCGAGCGTTGATCGTCGTCGACGTGCAGAAGGAGTTCTGCGAGGGCGGCGACCTCCCGGTGAAGGGCGCGAGCGAACTGGCGGGGGCCATCGCGGAGTTGGTCCGGGCCCAGGCGGGCGGGACGTACCGGCGGGTGGTGGCCACCCGGGACCACCACATCGATCCCGGCGACCACTTCTCCGTCGAGCCCGACTTCGAGGACTCGTTCCCTCCGCACTGTCTCGCCGGCAGTGAGGGCGCCGAGTTCCACCCCGACTTCGAGGAGGTCGTCGCCTCGGGCGCGGTCGACGAGGTGTTCTTCAAGGGCGCGTACTCCGCGTCGAAGAGCGGCTTCGAGGGGGAGACCGGCGGCGGTGTCGGGCTCGCCGCGTGGCTGCGGGCGCGGGACGTCGGCGCGGTGGACGTCGTCGGGATCGGCACCGACCACTGCGTGAAGGCGACGGCCCTGGGCGGTGTGCGGGCGGGCTTCGAGGTGCGGGTGCTGCTCGACCACACGGTGGGCGTCACCCCGGAGACCACCGAGCGGGCCATGGCGGAGCTGAAGGAGGAGGGAGTCGAGCTGATCGGCACCCCCGTCGTGCCGGTCTGACCCGGACCGCCTGCGGATGCGGCCCCCGGACGGTTCCGGGATGCTGTACGGGACGAGGGGGGTCACCCGAGGAGGGCAGCGATGTCCGTGATGGACAAGCTCAAGCAGATGCTCAAGGGCCACGAGGACAAGGCGGGCCAGGGCATCGACAAGGCCGGCGACGCCGTCGACGCGAGGACGCAGAGCAAGTACAGCAGCCAGGTCGACACCGCCCAGGACAAGCTCAAGGAGCAGCTGGGCACCGACCAGAGGCCCCCGGAGGACCCGCCGCGGCAGTAGCGACCCGAGGCGTGCGCCCCTGCCCCTTCCGCGGGGCGGGGGCGTCTGCGCTTCGGCCGCGTGCCGCCCCGGGTGACCGGGGCCGGGTGCGGCTCAGCTCTCGTCGTCGTCCGGGCCGAAGAGCGTGCGCAGGGCGGCCGCCCTGCTGTCGCGCACGTGCAGCAGCGTGCCGGCCGCCGCGGCCTCCGCGTCGCCGGCCGCGATGTGCCGGTGCATCTCGGCGTGCTGGGCCCGCATCTGTTCGGGCTCCGCGCGCAGCCCGAACAGCAGCCGCAGCTGCCAGCTCAGCTGCTCCATCGTGCGCGCGAGCAGCGGGTTGCCCGCCATGGCGACGACCTGGTCGTGGAAAGCCGTGTGCGCGGCCACCTCGCGCGAGCCCTCGTCCGCCGCCGCGGCCGACTCCGCCTGTTTCAGCGCCGTCTCCAGCGCGGCCAGTCCGGCCGTGTCCCCGGCCGCCGCCGCCCGCGCCGCGAGCCGCGACGCCTGGACCGCGAGCGGCTCCCACACCTCGTACAGGTGCTCCACGTCGGCACGCTCCAGGCGCCGCACCCGCACCCCGCTGTGCGGGAGCAGTTCGAGCAGCCCCTCCGCGACCAGCGCGCGCAGCGCCTCGCGCACCGGGACGCGGGACATGCTCAGCTCCTCGGCGACCTCGCGCTCGACGAGCCGGGCGCCCTGTGCGTACCGCCGGTCGACGATCCGCTGCAGCACCTCCTCGCGCGCCCGTGCGCTGAGCGAGGCCGGACCGGTGGCCGCCGCCGGTGCCGCCGCCTGGCCCGCGGTCCGTGCCGCGGTCCGTGCCGCGGTCCGTGCCGCCGTTCCGGCCTGTGCCTCCTCGGCGGCCGCCGCGGTCGGGGTCGTCGAGTCCGCACCGGTCCTCTTCTTCTGCGCCACTCGTCCGACCTCTTCCCGTCCCTCGCCGCCCGTACCGGGCCCGAGAATACGTCGCCCCCGCGGCGCCCGCGCACCGGCGGCCAGGCGCGTGTCCGCGGCTCGCCGTGCCGTCGCTGCATGTCGGAGATCATCGGATTAGGGTGGTTTGATGCGATCTGTTCCTCGCTGGGCTCTGATCTCGTCAGGGGCCGCCCCCGTGATCACGGTCGGCGGCTGGACGGCGGCGGGCGCGCTGGAGGGGCCCGCCTACAACCCCGTCACCCAGACGATCAGCGTGCTCACGGCGTACGGTGCCGCCGGGTTCTGGGTGATGACCGGCGCCCTCTTCGGACTCGGCCTGTGCCATCTGGTCACAGCCTGGGGGCTGCGCGCGGCGCGGCCCGCCGGCCGGCTCGCCCTCGCGGGCGGCGGCGCGGTCGCGCTGGTGATCGCGCTGCTCCCGCCCCCGCTCAGCGGAGGCTCCCTCCGGCACGGCTCCGCCGCCGCCGTCGGCTTCGCCCTCCTCGCGGTCTGGCCGATCCTGGCCGCGGCCGGCAGCAGCTCCGCGCCCTGGGCCCTGCGCCCCGTCCCGTCCGTCGCCGTCACCACGGTGATGACCATCGGCGCGGGCTGGTTCCTCCTGGAGACGGTCCGCCACGGCGCGGCCGGCGTCGCCGAACGCGCCGTGGTCTGTCTCCAGTCCGTGTGGCCGCTCGTCGTGGTCGCCTCCTGCCTGCTCTACCGGCGACGGGGCGAGGGACGGCGGGACGAGGGGCGGCGGAGTGAGGAACAACGGGACGAGCCGGAGCCTCCTACAGCGAGTCCACCCGGACCCAGGTGACCGGCGCGGTGCTCGCCACCGCGGTCACGGCCCCGCGCCGCGGGTCCGTCCGCTCCAGGAGGCGGGCGCCGTCCGCGTCCCGCCCGGCCTTGAACAGGGCCTCGTGGCGCACCCACAGCCGGAGCAGCGCGAGGCCGGGGTCCGGTGCGCCGGCGGCCGCGCGGACGGCCGGCTCGGGAAGCAGCCGCCGGAGCACCGGGAGCGGGCCGGGGCGACGGGTGCGGGGTTCGGTGTCGATGCCGACGGAGCCCGGTCCGGCGGCCGCCGCGGCCAGACCGTCGGCATGACTCAGGCTGACGCCGAGGTCCGGGAGCCCGGGGAGGTACGGGCGGCCGTGGCCGTCCCGGCCGCACGCGGCGCAGTGCTGGGCGAGCGCCACCGCGCCGGGCGTCCGTCCGGTGACGCGGGCGACGCACAGCCGGAGCAGCAGCCGGGCCGCGAGGACGTCGGCGCGGCGCCCGGGCAGCCGGATCCGGGCCAGGCGCCCGCGTTCCCAGGGGGCGAGCAGGGACTCGCTGAGCTCCGGTCGGGCCAGCACCTCTTCGGAGGTCGCCACCGCCGCCACTCCGGCGGCCTTCGCTCCGGTCACCCGGCTGCGCTGAGGAATCGTTCCTGTACGCGGCTGAGCGTGCGGAAGTCGTCGATCGTGACCTCCTCCAGGTCGATGGAGGTGCCGGAGAGCTCCTCCAGGAGGTCGATGAACTCCAGGAAGTCCATGGAGTCGATGAGCCGGGCCTCGATGAGGTCCTCGTCGGTGTCGATCGGCCCGTCGAGGCCGGGGTTCTTCTCGTGGAGCCAGGCGGCGACACGGTCCATGGGGCGGTTCCCCTCCTTGTGGTGCGTGGAGCTGTCCGGTTGCGGGAGACGGGTCAGGTCGTGGTCGTGGCCGTGGCGTTCGCGGTCGGCGCGGTCGCGGCGCGCAGCCGGTCGAGGGCCTGCTCGGGGCCGCCGTGGGCGAGGATCATCGCGTGCACCCAGCGTTCGAGGCCGAAGGCGACGCAGGCGCTGTACGCGGGGCCGTGGGAGCCGGCGCGGATGCCGAGCCGCTCGCCGAAGAAGTTGCGGTGCCGGTTGACGGAGGCGACGGCGGTGCCGTCGGGCGCGCTGAACTCGTGCTTGACCGGGTCGAGCGCCATCAGCCGGGCCCGGGATCCGCCCCGGTCGTAGAACGGGTCGTCGGCCGCCGCCCGGGTGAGCGTGAGACCGAGCCGTGCGGCCGCCTCCTCGATGAACCCGGCGCCGGCCGCGAGGTGTTCGAGCGCGCCCTGCTTGGTGCCGAGGTACAGGACCTCGCGCATGTGGAAGCCCCACAGTCGGCGCAGCCCGTCGTAGTGGGTCTCGTTGCGGAAGCAGCGGCCGGTCGCGGAGAGCCGCAGCCCGTCCTCGCCGACGTCCCGGCCCTCCAGGGAGAGCAGCAGTCCGTAGCAGGTGGCGGACGGCAGCAGATGGCCGGTCGGCTCCAGCGGCAGGCCGGCGGGCGGCGCGCCGGCCGCGAGACCGTCGAGCGCCTCCGGGGTGAACCGGCCCGCCGACACGCCGAGATGGGGGAAGTTGCGGAAGTAGTCGAGGCGGGCGAGCCCGTCCACGGAGAGCAGCGGCGGGCCGATCACCTCGGGTGCGGCGAGCCGCGCCGCGAGGCCGGTGAGCAGCTCGTCGAGCCCGCGCAGCAGCGCCGTACGGACCGGGTCGAGGGTGATCAGGCCCGCACCGGGGCTCTTCAGGCCGCCGTCGGGCAGGGCCGTGCTGCCGGGTGTGCTCAAGGAATCCGTCCCCTCTCGGCATGCGCCGCGGTGGCGCGCATCCCTGCGTTCGTGGGGACAGTAGGACAGCTCGGCGCACATTGTCTAGACCAATCTGATGAACTCCACCCGCCCTCTAACCGGCGCCTGGCGAAGGCTTCTTGATGGCTTGGCATGGACGCGCCGCATATCGGAGGGTCACTTGACAGCAACTATGGTCTACACCAATTCTGGCGAACATCAGTGCGTCACCCGCTTGGAGGGACCCGATGACGACGCCCGCAGCCGGCCCGCGCCCGCGCCCCCGCCCGTACCTCCACCGCGCCGCATCGGAACGCCCGTACTTCAGCGCGGACGGCGAGTCCTACCTCGCCCAGAGCACCCTGCGCGAGCTCACCAAGTCACGGCCGCTGCGCGTGCTCTCGGAGGAGGACTTCGCCCACTGGCAGACGTACGGACACGTCATCGTCCGCGAGGCGATCCCCGCCACCGCGGCACGCGAACTCCTCGACTTCACCTGGGAGTTCCAGGGGCTCGACCCGGACCGGCCGGAGAGCTGGTACGAGGACCGCCCGTTCCGCAACCAGCTCGACCGGCAGCTGCACGTCTACGGCTTCGTCGAGGCGTACCACCACCAGCTGCTCTGGGACAGCCGCCAGACGCAGCGCGTCTACGACGCCTTCGTCGACGTGTGGGACTGCGAGGAGCTGTGGGTGACCCTCGACCGGCTCAACCTCAACCCGCCCAACGTGCGCAACCGCGACCGCGCCCTGATCGAACCCACCGAGCGCGGCTTCGACATCGAGCTGCACTGGGACATCGACACCACCCTCGGCGTGCCGCCGCAGCGCGTCCAGGGCATCATCGCGCTCAACGACACCCGGCCGGAGACCGGCGGGTTCCAGTGCTGCCCCGAGCTCTTCCGCACCTTCGAGGAGTGGAAGACCCGCCAGCCCGCCGACCGCGATCCGCTCCGGCCCGGCCTGGACCGGCGGGAGCTGCCCGTCGTCCGGCCCGAGCTGCACCCCGGCGACCTGCTCATCTGGAACGGCCTCCTCGCCCACGGCGTCGCCCGGAACGTCTCCGAGAGCGGGGTGCGGGCCGTGCAGTACCTGTCGATGATGCCGGCCCTCGAAGAACACGAGCGGCTGCGCCGCTCCCGCGTCGAGTCCTGGCGCCATCTGCGCACCCCGCGCTGGAACCGCACCCTGGTCGGCGACCCCGTCCTGCACGAGTCCAAGCGGTATCCCACCGCCGAACTCACCGACCTCGGCGCCCGCCTGCTCGGGCTCGCCTCCTGGACCGAGGAGCCCGGGTGCGCCGCGTCTGCCTGACCCTCCCCACCCACCGCGCCTGCACGGAGACGATCACCGCCGTCGCCGAGGAGGCGGCGTACGGCGCCCGGCACTTCGGCGTCGAGGTGCACCTGCTGATCCTGGACTCCTCCGACGCGCCCGTGCGCACCCGGCACCGGGCGGCCGTGGCGGCCCTGCCCCCGGCCCCCGGGGTGGTCGTCCACCACCTCGACGAGGCGGAACAGCGCCTCTTCCTGCGCGAGGTGACCGACGGCGCCGGCGTCCCCGATCCGGAGCGGATCCTCGACCTCATGCTGCCGTCGGCGGTGTCCTACGGCGCCTGCACCAACCGCGCCTTCCTCCTCGCCGAGGCCCTCGGCTGTTCCTCCGTGCACCGCCGCGACTCCGACAGCCGCTACCAGCAGGCGGACGGCCGTCCCGTCTTCCCGATCCACCACGAACTCACCGCCCTCGGGCGGCCCGCCGAGGACGTCGCCGGGCTCGTCACCCGCAGCCGGCTCGACCCCGCGTCCGCGCACCGCCCGGTGGTCCTGGTCGGCGGCTCCTTCGTCGGCGAGATGTCCGTGGACGTCGAGGAGATCCGGCGCCTCGACCCCGCGGTCTACCGCGAGGTCATCGGCCTGTCCGTGCCCGACCGCTATCCGGAGATCTGGCGCCGCAACCTGATCGACGAGGCCTTCCGCGGCGCCGGCACCGCCCCCTTCAGCACCGACCGCACCACCCTCACCCACGTCAGCCCCACCCGCGTCGACATGTGCAACATCGCACTCGACCGCGCGGTCTACGGACGCGTGCCGCTGCCGCCCGCCACCGACACCATCGGCAGCGACTACTTCCTGCTCCACCTCGTCCACGACGCCCGGCTGCCCGGCGTCCTGCACAACCGGCACATCGTCAACTACCACACGACCGAGCGCCGTTCGGACAGCGGATTCCTCGCCTACCAGTGGCGCTTCGCCAAGTACCTGCTGTCCACAGCCCACTTCGAGGACGTGTACGCACGCCTGACGGAGGCAGGCGAGCGGCTCCTCGACGAGCGCGGTCACGTCCGGGCCGCCGACATCGCCACGTACGCACGAGACGCCGCCGACCTCGACCCGGAGCCCGGCAACACCGGGCGGCTCGACGTCCTCGACCGCTGCTACCGGACGCTCGGCGGCCGGTACGCCGAAGCCGCCGACCTGTTCGCCTCGCAGCGCGCCCGGCTCCTCGCCGAGGCGCGCGCCGACATGACGGACTTCGCCCGGCTCGTCGACGCCTGGGCCGCCCTGACCGCGCACGCCCGCCGCACCCCGCCGAAGGCCCCCCGCACGGACACGGTCACGCTCGGCTACGGCTACGGCCACCACCGGGGCCTCGCCCACGGTCACGGCGGCGCGGAGCGGCGCGGTCCGCTCACCATGGGCCAGGCCAACATGATCCGCTGCATGCTCCGCGACGAACCCGGCCAGATCAACATCCACGACGTATGGCCCGTCCCCGCCGGCACGAACACCGAGGACGCGCTCGACGCCCTGCGCACCCTCGTCGACCGCCACGAGGCGCTGCGCACCACCTTCCCGCACGCCCCCGGCGCCGCCCCGCACGAACAAGTCGTCGCGTCCGAAGGTGCGTTCACGGTCACCGTCCTCGACCACGACGAGCTGCCCCCGGACTCCGCCCGGTACGCCGAGGCGCTGGCCCGCGCCGCCCGCGACACCCGTTTCCACCTCGACCGCGACTTCCCGCTCCGCGTCACCGTCGTCAGCCGGGCCGGCACACCCGTGCACCTCGCCCTCGCCGCCAGCCACGCGGCGACCGACGGCAGCGCCCTCGCCCTCCTCCGCGAGGAATGGCTCGCGCTCCTCGCCGGCGAGAAGCTCCCCGACCCGACCGCCCTCACCCCGCTCGGTCTCGCCGCCGAGGAGACGAGCCCGGCCGGACTCCGCAAGTCGGAGGCGTCGCTGGCGCACTGGGAGCGGATCCTGCGCACCGGACCCCAGGCGATGTTCGCCGAACCGGACGCCCACGGCACCGAAACCCAGGCGCCCTGCCTCACCCTCCGCTCCCGGCGCGGCGCCCGAGCCCTCGCCGAGGTCGCCGCGCGCACCGGCGCCCTGCCGTCCACCGCGCTGCTCACCGCCTGGTGCGCGCTGCTCGCCCACCGGGCCGGCCAGCCGCTCTGTGTCGCCGCCGTGCCGACCGCCAACCGCTTCCAGTCCCGCCTCGCCCGCACGATCGCCCCGCTCTCCCAGGACGCGCTGCTCTCCCTCGACATCGGGGCGGCGCCGTCCTTCGACGCTCTGCTGCGCAAGGCGTGGGGCGCGGCCCTCAAGGCGTACCGGCACAGCCAGTTCGACGCGCTCCGCCTCTGGGACATGATCGGCCGGGTCACCCGGGAGCGCGGCAGCCACTTCGCCCGCGACATCGTCTTCAACGACATCAGCGCCCTGCCCGCGACCCTCGCCGGCGCCGCGCCGCCGGACACCACCGCGCCCGACCTGGAACTGACCTGGGGCCCGGCCCAGCCCCTGCCCAGCCGCGTGCTCACCTTCGTCCACGAGACGGACCCCGTGCTCCGCCTCGCCACCTGGGCCGACCCCGCCCTCTTCACCCGCGAACAGGCGGAGGACCTCGCCACCGGGCTCGTGCGGCTCCTGGAGGCGGCCGCCGAAGGCGACGTACCGCTCGGCACGCTCACCGGGATCACCGGCGTCCGGCCGGCCGAGCGCGGCGCCGACTGGGCGCGGGTGGACGGCTGTTGGGTCTCCCCGCTCGCGGTGGCCGACACCCTGAGCCGGGCCCTCGGCGGCCGGCCCGCCCACGCCCGCGTGGACGCGGACGGGACGCTGGTCGCGTACGTCGCCGCCGGCGACGGGCCGCTCACCCCGGCCCGGGCCCACAGCGCGCTGATGGCCGCGCTGCCGGGCCGGCCCGGCGTCCTCGCCCCCCGGCGGTACGTGATCGTCGCCGACCCGCCGGAGGACACGGCGACGGCGACCGGGACGGTGACGGGGACGGCGACCGGGACGGCCCGCACCGACGCATGGCTCACTCAGCGGATACTGACGGAAGGGACCGGCCGGGAAGCGGCCGATGCGACATGACGACCGACGACGCCACCCCACCGCCGGCACCGGACCGGCTCCCCAGCCCCTGGAGCTCCGGCCGCTTCCGGCTGTTCTTCACCGCCCGCAGCACCTCGCTCCTCGCCGACGGCATGCTGATGGTCTCCCTCACGACCGCCGTCCTCGGCGCCGGTTACGGAGCCGGGGGAGTCGGCTACGCGCTCGCCGCCTGGATGGCGCCGATCGTCCTGCTCGTCCTCTTCGGCGGCGTCCTCGCCGACCGCTTCACCCCGCAGGTGATGATGGTCGGCGCCGACGTGGTGCGGATGCTCGCCATGCTCGCGATGGCCGTGCTCCTGTACGACGCGGGCGCGGGGACCGGCTCCTCCCGCGTGCAGCTGTGGCACATCATGGCGCTGATGGCGGTCAGCGGCGCCGCCACCGCCATGTTCCAGCCCGGCCTGGCGAGCATCGTCCCCCAGGTCGCCGAGGACATCCAGCGCGCCAACGCCCTGTTGCGCGTCTCCGAGGCGATGAGTGCCCTCGTCGGCCCCGGCCTCGCCGGCTTCCTCGTCGCGTACTGGCAGGTGTCCGGCTCGTACGTGGTGATCGCGGCCGCCTACGCCCTCAGCGCGCTCGGTCTGGCGCCACTGCGCCGGCTCGCCACCGTACGGGACGAGAGCGACGACCCGATCTGGCGCCGGCTCGCCACCGGCTGGCACGAGTTCCGCGCCCGCACCTGGCTGTGGAGCGTCATCGCCCTCTGGGCCGTCTACGGCCTGCTCGTGTTCGGCCCGGCCCTGCCGCTCGGCGCGGCCCTGCTCACCGAACAGCACGGCGCCTCCGGCTACGGCTGGATCGCCTCCGCCGACGGCGCCGGCACCATCGTCGGCGGCCTCCTCGGCATGCGGGTCCGGCCGCGCCGTCCGCTCGTCGCGGGCGCCTGTGCCATGTTCTTCTTCGCGCTCAACCCGCTCGCGCCCGCGCTCGGCTGGAACTTCACCGCCACCGTCGTCACCGGCGTCCTGGCCGGCTGCGGCTTCGCCTTCTGGGGCGTGATGTGGGCGACCAGCGTCCAGTCCTACATCCCGCTGCCCGTCCTGAGCCGCGTCTCGGCCTACGACGTCGCCGGCTCCATCATGGTCATCCCCGTCGGCCGCGCCCTCGCCGGCCCGGCCGCCGCGGCCTTCGGCGCCGACCGGGTGCTGCTCTTCTCCTCGGCTGTGTCCGTCGTCCTGCTCGGCGCGATGCTGGGCGTCCCGGCCATCCGGGCCCTCGGCCGCGCGCCCAAGCCCGGTCGAGAGGAGGTTCCGGAGGGCGCGGCCGCCTGAGCCCCGCGGGGCACGCCGCCGTTGCCGGCGCGGGGCGCGAGGAGCCGGCCCGTACGCCGCGAGAACCGGGAGCACCTCCCGCAGGGCGCAAGCTACTGTGCCGCGTCGGACTCCCGTGACCGCGTCCGGGCCCGGGCTCCCGCCCCGTCAGGCTCCCGCGTCCGTATCCGCCTCCGGTACGGGTTCCCGCCCCGTCCCTCGGCAGTCCCAGCAGTCCATCCCGAGCCCGCACTCCTCGCACCGGCGCCCGTCCACGAAGCCAAGCCCCTCGCACTCCCGGCACGAGCCCCAGCCCTCGCACATCCCGCACAGCCGGTACCCCGGCGGCAGCGTCCCGGCCGTGGCCGCCCGGGGCGGGCGCACCCAGCGCGAGTGGATCCACACCACCGGCGTCTGCCCCGAGATCCGCAGCGCGGTCCCGGCCGAGCCGACGCCCGCCTCGAACTCGTCGTACCGCGCCGTCAACAGGGACCGTCCGCCGGTGGTTCCGCGCTCCTCGGTGCGCCAGCCCGCCGCCCGGAACACCTCGCCGGCGGTCGGCGCCCACGCCGAGGCGGTCGTGGCCGCGGGCTCGTACGGCAGCCCGGCCAGCGTCAGCACCAGCGAGAACCGCTTCCCCGTGTGTCCGTACACGGTGTAGCGGTCGTCGGTCCGCTCCTCCACGCGCGGTACGGCGCCGGGCGCGACGGCGGCGGCGACGGCCCACACCTGCTGCCGTAACCACTCCACTCGGCGCGCGAACTCCTCGGCCGCGCCCTCGATTTCCTCGCTCATGACACCAGCATCTCCTACCGGGGAGCGCGGAGGGTGATGTGAGGTTCGAAGGCGTCGAGCAGCAGGTCGCGCATGCGCGCGGCCGGCATGTCGGCCGTACCGGCCAGGACCTGGATCGCCAGTCCGTCGACCAGCCCGGTGAACCGGCTGGTCAGCGCCTCCGCGTCGGCGTCCGCGCCCACGCCCTCGGCCTGACAGGCCCGCACCAGGTCGAGCACGGTCTGCCGCCAGCGGGCGTAGACGGCGCGCTGCCCTTCACGGAGCGCGGGGTCGAGGATCGCCTCGGTCCAGGACTGCACCCACACCGACCACTCGTCGTGGTCCTCGTCGGCCGTGATCAGCTGCACCTCGATCAGCCGCCGCAGCTTCTCCCGCGCGTCCCCGGCGCCCCGGAACTCCGCGTCCAGCCGCCGGTGCAGTCGTTCGGCGCAGTGCGACAGGGCCGCGCGCAGGGCGTCGCCCTTGGCCGGGAAGTGGTAGTGGATGGTGCCGGTGCTCGTCCCGCAGGCGCGGGCGATGTCGGCGACCCGTACCTGATGGAACCCGCGCCGCGCGATCAGCCGCGCCGTCACCTCCAGGATCTGCGCCCGCCGCACCTCCGGGTCCATCGCGTCGGCCCGTCGCCGAGCCTCCGCCCCGGTTCCGGGCGGGCGGCCCTGGCCGGTGCGCAGATACCGTACGGACACCTTGCCGACGCGCGCGATGGCGGCCAGCTCGTGCTCGGTGAGCCGCCGGCTCCCGTTCAGCGCCTTGGACAGGGCGGTGGCCGCCATCCCGACGCGCCCGGCGAACTCCCGCTGACTGACGGGCGCCGCCCGTACGACGCGCCGGGCGCGCTCGGCGACGGCGAGGCGGTCGTCGGAGGCGGGAGCGCCGCGGCCACGCGGCAGCGGGCCGGTCCGGGCGCCGACGCCGAGCGGCCCCGCCGGGACGGCCTCGCCACCCCGCGCCGCCGCCGCGGCTTCGCGTTGTGCGGCTTCGCCCACTCCGCGACGCCGCGTCACGGGGCCCCGCCCGCGTCCGACCGCAGCGCCGCCAGGACCTCGTCCGCGGCCCGGTAGCCCGACGACAGGGCGCCGTCGATGTAGCCGTTCCACGCGGAGGCGGTCTCGGTGCCCGCCCAGTGCAGGGGGCCCGTCGGCTCGCGCCAGCCGTGCTCGGCGTGGGGCCGCCAGCCGCCGGGGGTGGCGTACGCCTCGTAGCCGCCGCGGGCGAAGGGGTCCTGCGTCCAGATCTTCTCGGTGTAGTCGCGGGGGTGCGCGGCCCGCGGACCGGCCACGGAGACGAAGCCGGCCAGGACGGCGTCTCGCCGGGCGGAGGCGTCCAGGGCCCCGAAGCGGTCCACGCGGTCGCCGTACACGAAGCCGACCAGGACGCCGCGGGACGCGTCGTCGGGGGAGTTGTCGAAGACGACGCCGACGGGGCCGTCGCCGTACAGCGTGGCCACGCCGGACAGGCCGTCCGCCCGCCAGAACGGTGTGTCGTACACGGCGTGGACCTTGGCGACGCGGCCCATCGGGTTGTGGGCGAGCCAGCCGGCGCGGGCCGGGGGCAGCGGGGGAGTGAGGTCGAGGGCGCGGACGGCGTGCGGGGGCAGGGCCACGACGGCGCGGCGGGCCCGGAGTTCGGCGGTCGCGGTGCGGACGCGGACGCCCTCGGGGCCGTACGCGAGGGACCGCACCGGCTCGCCGAGACGGATCCGCTCCCCGAGCAGGGCGGCCACGGCCCGGGCGGGAGCGGCCGCGCCGCCGGTGAAGCGGCTGTCTTGGGCGCAGTCGCGGGTCTCCATGAGCTGCTCGAAGCCGCCGGCGGCGGCGATGTAGAACAGCACGTGGAAGAGGGAGATCTCGTCGGGCTCGGCGCACCACAGGCCCTGTACGGCGAGGGCGAGGCGGCGCAGCGCGTCGGGATCGTCCGTCCGGGAACGGACGTACGCCCCGGCGGACTGCGCGTCCCACTCCGCGAAGCGGGCGGTGCGCCACGGCCGGTCGGTGTCCACGGTCCGGGCGAGCGTGTCGAGGAGCGCCGTGACGCGCTCGTACCCGGCGATGCCGGGCCCGTCGTCGGGTGCGGCGCCGGTGTAAGGCACCCGGGTGCCGTCGTGCCGGACCTCGATGTGGCTGCCCTTCTCCCAGGTGCGGAAGGTGGGGCAGGCGAAGCGGGCGGCGAGTGCCGTGAGCCGGGTCTGAGTGGGGCCGACCCACTGGCCGCCGTGGTCGATGACCGTGCCGTCCGGCCGGGTCTCGGTGAGGACCCGTCCGCCGACCCGGTCGGCGGCCTCGAGGAGGGTGAAGTCGACGGCGTGGTCGTGCAGTCGGAGCGCGGCGGCGAGCCCGGCGTATCCGCCGCCGATGACGACGACTTCGGATTCGATCAGATGCGAGGTGCTCTGTCTCTCCATGGGGCGAGAGGATGCGGCAACACTGACGGACGCGTCAATGGTTGCGGCAGCCGGTCACCGGGACGACGTCAACGTCTCGCGCTCGACGCCCAGTTCGCGTACGAGCGCGTCGTCGACCCACTCCAGCATCCGGGCGCGCCCGAGCGGCCCCTTGTACGAGATGGTCTGCACGGCCAGGCCGTCGAGCAGCGCCGTGATCCGCCAGGCCGCGTCCTCGGGGCTGTCGCAGACGAACTCGCCGGCCGCCACGCCCTCCGCGATGACCTCGGCGAGCGCGGCCTTCCACTGCCGGTCGAGGTCGTGCGTCACCTTGCGCAGCTCGGGTTCGCGCAGGGCGGCCGCCCAGCCCTCGATCCACAGCCGCCAGCCCTTGGCCTGCCCGGTCGGCGCGTACCAGCGCACCGCGGACCGCAGCCGGCGCGCGGCGCCCAGGCGCGGTCTGCCCAGGATCTTCCGCAGGTGGGCGAGGTCGGCCTCGGCGGCGTGCGCGAAGGCCGCGGAGACGAGGAGTTCCTTGGTGGAGAAGTGATAGAGCACCAGGGAGCTGCTCACGCCGAGGACCGAGGCGACGTCCGCGATGCGCACGTTGCCGATGCCCCGGGCCTCGATCTGCTCCACCGCGACGCGCAGGATCTCCTCGCGCCGCTCCTCCACGCTCAACCGCACTCTGGCCACGGCTTCACCCTACACAGCTCTTGACAGTGCCGTGTGGCCGGGCTCACAGTGCTGACCACCGATCCGCTACTGACTGGCTGTTCAGTCAGTCCCATCAGCTTCGTCAGTCGAGTCAGTCGAGTCAGTCGAGTCAGCTCAGTCACCCAAGTCACCTGAGTCAGCTCGGTCGCGTGTCGGTGCGTCCCCGTGCAGCGTCCGTACGACCCCCTCCCCGTGCCGCCGTACCGCCGTAGGAGTCCGCCCGTGACCCAAGCACCCGTTTCCGCCGGCCGAGCAGACGAGCCCAGGCCCGCCGCCGGAGCCCCCGACGGCTCCCCCGACCTCTCCGAGGGCTGGGACGAACAGCGCGGCAGGCTCCGCAAGGAGCTGCGCCGCTTCGACGTCCTGCTGTTCCTCATCTGCACGCTCGTCGGACTCGACACGATCGGCTCGGTCGCCGCGCAGGGCCCGCAGGGCCTGACCTGGATGGCGATCCTCGCCGTGCTCTTCTTCCTCCCGTACGGACTCCTCGTCGCCGAGCTCGGCTCCGCCTTCCCCGTCCAGGGCGGCCCGTACGTGTGGACCCGGCTCGCCTTCGGCCGGCTCACCGCCGGGCTCAACCAGATCCTCTACTGGGTCTCCAACCCGGTCTGGGTGGGCGGCAGCCTCTGCATCATCGCCCTCACCACCTGGGAGGAGTTCTTCACCCCGCTGCCCGGCCTGTGGAAGTACGCGGCCGGGCTCGTCTTCATCTGGGGCGGCGCGCTCGCCGTCGTGCAGTCGGTCCGGGTCGGCAAGTGGGTGCCCATCGCGGGCGCCGTCGCCCGGATCGTGCTCCTCGGCTTCTTCCTCGTCTCGGTCGTCGTCTACGCCGTCCGCAACGGCCTGCACGCCCTGCCCGCCGCCGAGTTCACGCCCACCTACGCCGGCTTCGTCGCCCTCGTCCCCGTCCTCATCTTCAACTACGTCGGCTTCGAGCTGCCCAGCTCCGCCGCCGAGGAGATGCGCAACCCGCGCCGCGACATCCCGCTCGCGATCCTCCGCTCCGGCCTCGCGTCCCTGCTGCTCTACGGCGGCCCGATCCTCGGCATCATGTTCGTGCTGCCCGCGGACCGGATCGGCAGCCTCGGCGGCTTCATCGACGCGTGCAAGGCCGTCTTCACCGTCTACGGAGGCTCCATCGCCGCCGACGGCACGGTGACCCTCACCGGCGCGGGCGCCGTCTTCGGCGGCATCGCCGCCGCCGGCCTGATCATCGGCCTGCTCACCTCCGGCGTCACCTGGGCCATGGGTGCCCACCGTGCCCAGGCCGTGGCCTGCGCCGACGGCGCCGGACCCGCCTGGCTCGGCCAGATCTCCGAGAGGCACGGCACCCCGGTTCGGGTCAACCTGCTGTCGGCCGTCCTCGCCTCGATCCTCCTCGTGGTCGCGCTCAACCTCACCGGGGGCGACGGCGAGAAGTACTTCGCGGCGGGCCTCGGCCTGACAATCAGCACCACCTTCATCTCCTACGTCATCACCTTCCCCAGCCTGATCGCGCTGCGCCGCAAGTACCCCGACACCCCGCGCCCGTACGCCGTCCCCGGCGGCCGCCCCGGCCTCTGGACGGTCACTGCCCTCGCCACCGGCCTCGTCGCCTTCACCGTCGTCGTCCTCGTCTGGCCCGGCTTCGGCGTCGGCTGGTTCGGCACCGACGGCTCACCGGCCGACTCCCTCCCGGCGGCCTTCGCGGGCGAGCGCGCCGCCTACACGCTGAGTCAGGTCGTGCCGCTCCTGATCATCGCGGCGATCGGCCTCGCGTTCTACGCCCTGGGCGCGAAGACCCGGCGTACGAAGACCTGACGCCGGGCATCGCCGCGCCGGCAGGACGGCCGGGGGACACCGGGACCACCCGGTGCCCCCCGGCCGCGGCGCGCGGCGGGCGAGACGTTCCCTCAGGCACGGGCCCGCACTCGTCGACGAGCACGGTCGGCTCCGAGAGGAAGGGGTCCGGGGCGACGGGGCCGTACGCGATGTCGAAGGACTACCGGCTTCCGGCGGAGCCGGGGCGTGACTCCTGCACCGTGCTGTTCCCGACCCGGACCTCCTCCTGCGACCCGCGGAGAGCCCGAAGGGGCGGCCCCGTCCGGGGCCGCCCCTTCTCCGCCGGACAGGCCCTAGCCGGCCGCCCCTCGTCCGTAGACCTGCTTGCCCAGCCACTGCCCGCCGTCCACCGTCAGGCACTCGCCCGTCAGGTACGAGGCCCGGTCGCCGAGGAGGAACAGGGACGCGTCCGCGATCTCCGCCGGGTCGGCGAAGCGGCCCGCCGGGACCGTGGCGAGGACCTCTTCGCGGGCCTCGGGGGTGGCCCAGAGGGCGGCGCCGGCGCCCGCCGTCTCGGTGGGCCCGGGGGCGATGCAGTTGAGGCGGATGCCGAGCGGGGCGAGCTCGACCGCGAGGGTGCGGGTCATGGCCAGGACGCCGGCCTTCGCGGCGGCCGAGTGGACGGTGCCGGGGTGACCGTGCCAGGCGTAGCTGGCGATGACGGAGAGGATCGAGCCGCCCGTGCCCTGCTCGCGCAGCCGGCGGGCGACGGCGCGGGTGCAGTAGTACGAGCCGTTGAGGACGATGTCGACGACCGCGCGCCAGCCGTTCGGCGAGAGGTCGATGCCGGGGACGACGAAGTTGCCGGCCGCGTTGTTGACCAGGCCGTCGACCCTGCCGAACCGTTCGACCGCCGCGGCCACCAGCGCGTCCACCGCCTCCGGGTCCCGCACGTCCGTCGGGACCGCGAGGGCCTCGCCGCCGGCCTTCGCGGCGAGCGCGACGGTCTCGTCGAGGCGTTCCGGGGTGCGGCCGGCGACGGCGACGCGGGCGCCCGCCCCGGTCAGGGCGAGCGCGACGGCCCGGCCGATGCCGCTGCCGCCGCCGGTCACGATGAACGTCCGCCCGTCGAAGCGGGTCGTGTCGGGACCGGTCATGACAGCACTCCATGGGCGTCGAGGGCGACCGCGCCGCCCGGGTGGACCAGCAGGGGATTGACCTCGAGCTCGGAGAACTCGGGATGCTCGACCGCGGCCCGCGCCAGCGCGCACAGGGCGTCCGCCGCGGCGTCCAGGTCGACGGCGGGCGCCCCGCGCCAGCCGGTGAGCAGCGGCGCGTGGCGCAGCGAGAGCAGCAGCGCGCGGGCGCGGGCCGGGGTCAGCGGCGCGAGGGCGAGCGCGGTGTCGGCGAGCAGCTCGGCGGTCACCCCGCCGATGCCGACCATGGCGACGGGCCCGAACGCCGGGTCGTGGCGCACGCCGGCGATCAGCTCGACCGCGTGCGGATGGACGGCCATCGCCTCCACCGCGTAACGGGTCGCACCGGTGGCGGCCCGCATCCGCGCGAACGCGGCCCGCAGTCCGGCCTCGTCGGCGATGCCCAGGGCGACCCCGCCCGCCTCGGTCTTGTGGGCGAGGCCCATCGCCTTGAGGGCCAGCGGGTAGCCCGTCCGGTCCCGGGCCACCTCGGCCGCCTCGTCCGCGGTGGAGACGAACCCGGCGGCGGGGAAGGCGAGTCCGTACGAGGAGAGCAGCATGCGCGTCGACTCGTAACCACCGTCGGAGACGGGCGTGACGGACGGGATGGGCGCGGCGGCTGTCCGGGCCGTCGGCAGGCTCGGCGGCGCCTCCGGGACGGTCCGTCCGAGCCGGGCCACGTGGGCGAGCGCCGTCGCCGCCTGCTCGATTCGCTCGTAGACGGCCACGCCCTCCTCGCGCAGCACCCGCAGCGCCGGGGTGTCCCGCGCCATCGTGTGCACCACCAGCAGGCGTCCCGACGTCCGCCCCGCGTCCGCCAGCTCCCTGGCGACCGCGCACTCCTGCTCGGCCTGATCGGGGTTGGCGGTGGCGTAGTCGCCGAAGTAGCCGGTGAGCAGCGTGACATCCGTGTCCCCGCCGTCGAGCAACGCCCGCGCGATCCGGGCGTAGTTGTGGAGATCCGCCTCGCCGGCCCCGGCGAGGTCGACGGGATTCCCGCAGCCGGCCCGCCCGGGCAGCCGTGCCCCGACGGCGGTCCGCGTCGCCTCGCCGAGCACCGGCACGTCCAGGCCCCGGGCGACGAGAGCGTCGGCCGCGAGGGCGCCCTGCCCGCCGCTGTCACCGACGACCGCGACCCGCCACGGGCGCGCGGCCCGGAGGCGGGCGCCCTCGGACGACAGCAGCAGGGCCGCGTCCACGAGTTCACCCGCCGACTCGACGAGCAGCGCTCCCGCGTCCCGGCACACCGCCTCCACCACCGCCCGCGCGCTCACCAGCGCGCCCGTGTGCGAGGCGGCGGCGCGGCCGGAGGCTTCGCTGCGGCCCAGGGTGAGGAGCAGGACGGGCTTGCCGGCCGCGCGGGCGGCGGCCAGCGTACGGGCCAGGCGGCGCCCGTCGCGGAAGTCCTCCACGTACGCGGCGAGCACCCGGGTCGCGTCGTGCGCGACGAGCGAGGCGAGCGCGTCGGCCGCGTCGATGTCACGCTGGTTGCCGAGCGACACGAAGCGCGAGAAGCCCTGCCCGGCGCGGCCGAGCAGCCGGCCGATCTCCAGGGCGAGATTGCCGCTCTGCGACACCAGACCCACCGAACCGGCCGGGAAGTCGCCCCAGCTGAGCCGGAGTTCGCTCGTCGTGTCGACGACACCCATGCAGTTGGGGCCGAGCAGCCGCCCGCCCCGCGCGGTGACGAGCGCCGCCAGCTCCCGCTCCTCCGCGGCGCCGCTGCCGCCGGAGGTGATCACCGTGAAGCAGCGCGCCCCGGCCGCGAGCCCGTCGACGACCACCGACCGCACCTGCCGCGGCGGCACCGCGACCACGATGTGCTCGGGCGCCGTCGGCAGCGCCCCGAGGTCCGGCAGGAACGGCACGCCGTCCAGGCCGCCGCCCCGCCGGTTGACCAGATGGACCGAGCGCCGGGCCCGTCCGGCGAGCGCGCCGGACGCCAGCCAGTACCCCCACTTGGCCGGGTTCGCGGAGGCCCCGACGACAGCGACCGAGCGCGGGTCGAAGAGCGCGCCCAGGAGATCCGGTGCACCCGGGGAATCCAGCGCTCCCAGGGAATCCGACGTTCCTAGGGGATCCGGCGTGCCCAGGGAATCCGCGGCGCCCAGGGCATCCGGGGTGCTCGGGTGGTCCGCCGCCGCTCTCACGCGTACCAGCCGAAGCGCTCGGCGATCACCGGCAGCCGGTCCGCGACGAGACCGTGCGCGGCGGCCCGTGGCGTGGTCCCCTCGCGCTCGGCCCGCTCCAGGACCTGCTCGACGAGCGCGCGCATAGAGCGCCTGATGTGGGCGAACGCCTGCTCGGCGTCGGCCTCGATGTCACCGAAGAGGGTCCACCACCACCAGGCGTTGGTGGCCGAGTTGACGACGACGTCCGGCAGCACACCGATGCCGCGCGCGGCCAGCAGCTCCTCCGCGTCCGGCAGGACCGGCATGTTGGCCGCCTCGACGACCCAACGGGCCTTGATCCGCGCCTGGTTGGCGGAGTCGATCGCGTACGAGACGGCCGCCGGGACGAGCACCTCGGCGTCCGCCGACAGCCAGGCGTCGCCCGGCAGCTCGTGGTCGCCCGCCCGCAGGGCCGTACGGTCCACCGTCCCGTACGCGTCCCGCGCGGCCAGGAGCGCCTCCACGTCCAGGCCGTCCGGATGCGCGATCGTCCCCTTCACGTCGGCGACCGCCACGACCCTGAGCCCGGCCCGCGCCAGGAAGCGGGCGGTCGCCCCGCCCATCGTCCCGAAGCCCTGCACCGCCACCCGCGTCCCCGCGTGCGGCACCCCGGCCCGGTCGAGCGCGGTCAGCACCGACTCGGCGACCCCGCAGCCGCCCGCCAGCTCGTCGAGCCCGATGCCGTCGACGTCCACCGCGAACGCGTCGGCGAGCCGGCGCCGGGCCGCGACCTCGTCGTCGAGCAGCGGATAGACCGCCTGGATCGAGGAGACCAGCCCCGCCTCGGCGGCGGCCCGGTCGACCAGGTCCTGGGTGAGGCCGAGGTCCTCGCCGGTGGTCCAGAAACGCTCGATGTGCGGGCGCATCGCGCGCAGATAGCGGACCAGCACGCCGTACGCCGCGGGGTCGCGCGGATCGCAGTCGATGCCGCCCTTGGCGCCGCCCAGCGGGATGTAGCGGCCCGCCGGGTCGTAGTGCAGGGCCTCCTTCATCGTCATGCCTCGGGCCAGACCGGCTACCTCGTCGAGCGTGCAGCCCGCGCGCATCCGCAGCCCGCCGCTGGACACCCCGCGCACCAGCCGGTCGACGACGAGGAAGCCGTGGCGACCGGTGACGTGGTCCGTCCAGGTGAGGGAGATGAGAGGGGAGTTGGGGGTGGGTGTCGTCATCGGGGTGACTCCTCGGGAACGGTGACGATGGTGGGGCCGGGGGTGGCGAGGGCCCGGGCGAGGGCCTCGGCGAGCTCGTCCGGCGAGCGGACCGCGGTGCCCTGGCCGCCGTACGCGCGGGCGAGCGCCGGCAGGTCCACGGCCGGCAGGTCGACGGCCGTGGGCCGGTCGCCGCGTGCCGTCATCTCCTCGCGGATCTCGCCGTAGCCGCCGTTGTCGAAGACCACGACCGGCAGCGGCAGGCCCAGTTGCGCGGCGGTCGCGAGCTCCTGCACGGAGAACTGCAGACCGCCGTCGCCGCTGAGCGCGACGACCTGCCGCCCGGGGTACGCGGTCTTGGCACCGATCGCGGCGGGCAGCGCGTAGCCGAGCGTGCCGAATCCGGTCGGGTGGAGGTAGCGGGCCTCCGGGCCGAGCGGCAGATGGGGGAGTGCTCCGTAGTAGCAGCACTGGGCGCTGTCGGAGGTGACGACCGCGTCCTCCGCCAGGACGCGGCGCATCGCCCGCAGATACGGCAGCCACCGCGCGTCCCGGCCGCGGGTCTCGTCGTCGCGGGTGCCGCGGAGCCGGGCGACCTCACCGGCCGCATCCGGGCCGTCCGAGCCCGCCGCCTCCGGGGTTGCCGTGTCCGAGATCGTCGCGTCCGGCGCGGCCGTGTCCGGGGCTGCCCCGCGAGGGGGCGCCGGGGTCGCCGCGGCTGATGCCCTCGCGTCCGAGGCCGCGACGTCCCTCACGACGTCCGCGAACACGCCCGTCCCGCCCGCCACGCTCGTCTCGCCCGCCGCGCCCCTCTCGTCCGCCCCGCGCGGCCGCAGCTCGGCGAGCAGCGCGCCGAGCACCGCCCGCGCGTCGCCCACCAGGGGCACGTCCGCCGGCAGGCCCGCGTACATCTGTGCCGGGTCGATGTCGACCCGCAGCAGCGCGCCGGCCAGGACGGGCAGCGGGCTCCAGATGTCGGACTCGGCCAGCTCGGTGCCGACGGCGAGGACGACGTCCCGGTCCGCGAGCCACTTCTGCACGGCCGGACTGTGCAGCGAGACGCCGAGCGACAGCGGGTGCCGCTCGTCGACGACGCCCTTGCCGTTGGCCGTCGTGACCACGGGCGCGCCGAGGGTCTCGGCGAGCGTCCGGCACTCCGGGCCCGCCGTCCGCGCCCCGCCGCCGAGGACCAGCGCGGGCCGCCGGGCGGTGCGCAGGGCGGCGGCCGCCGCCTCCAGTGCGGCCGGGTCCGGGCGCGACGGGCCGGCGGGCGGCGCGAGCCGGACCGGGCCGGCGGGCTCCACGGCCTCCAGGAGATCCAGCGGCACCTCGATGTGCGCGGGCCGCGGCCGCCCCGTACGGAAGAGGGTGAAGGCCCGGGCGACCGCCGCGCCGATCTCGTCGACCGACGACACCCGGTGGCTGAAGGCGGCGACACCGCGCAGCGCCTCGGTCTGGCTGCGCATCTCGTGCAGCAGCCCGGTGGACTGGCGGGGGTGGCGCAGCGGCATGCCGGGGGAGACGACGAGCAGCGGCACGCTGTCGGAGTGGGCCTGGCCGACGGCGGCCGCGATGTTGAGGAGCGCGGGTCCGGTGGTGGTGATCGCGACGCCGGGCCGCCCGGACGCGCGGGCATAGCCGTCGGCCGCGTATCCCGCGCCCTGTTCGTGACGTGGCGTCACATGCCGTATGCCGTAGGTCCGGAGGTGGCGGTAGACCTCCAGGTTGTGGGTGCCGGGGATGCCGAAGGCGTCGGTCACCCCGTGCGCGGCGAGCGCGCGGACGAGCGCCTCCCCGCCGGTGAGGCTCGCGCCGTCGAGAGGGGCCATCACAGCCCCCGGGAGATGACGAGCCGCATGATGTCCGAGGTGCCCTCCTCGATCTCCTCCAGCTTGGCGTCCCGCATCCACTGCTCGACCGGGTACTCGCGCGAGTAGCCCCAGCCGCCGAGCGTCTGGACCGCCGCCCAGGTGCAGTACGCGGCGGTCTCCGAGGCCGTCAGCTTGGCCATGGCGGCCTCGGTCGTGGCGGCCAGGCCCGCGTCGAGGCGCTTGGCGGCGCGCCAGGTCATCAGCCGGGCCTGCTCGATGCGGGTGCGCATGTCGGCGAGCCGGAAGGCGACCGCCTGGTGCTCGATGATCGGCTTGCCGAACTGCTGCCGGGTGCGGGCGTAGTCACGGGCGTACTCGTAGGCGGCCCGGGCCACGCCGGTCGCGGCGGCGCCGAGCACGGTGCGCGAGATGTCGAAGGTCCGCATCAGGCCGGCGAAGCCCTGGCCCTCGGCGCCGAGCCGGTTCTCCTCGGGCACGAAGGCGTCGGCGAAGAAGATCTCCCGGCAGACGATGGCGCGCTGCCCCATCTTCCGCATCGGCTCGCCGAAGGCGACGCCGGGCGTGTCCTTGCGCAGCAGGAAGGCGGTCACGCCCCGCGAGCGCTGCGCGGGGTCGGTCTTGGCGAAGACGACGTACAGCTCGGCCTCGCCGGCGTTGGAGATCCACGCCTTCTGGCCGTTGAGCAGATAGCCGCCGTCGGCGCGGGTCGCGGTGGTGACGATGGACGCGGCGTCGGAGCCGGCCCCGGGCTCGGTGGTGGCGAGCGCGGTCATCGGCGTGTCGGCGCCGGTCAGCGGGGTGAGCCAGGTGCGCTTCTGCTCCTCGGTGCCGAGTTCGAGGAGCGGGTCGGCGAAGAAGCCGTTGGAGCAGAGCAGGTTCCCGATGCCGAGGTCGCCGACGCACAGCTCCTCCTGCACCAGGCACTGCGTGAACACGTCGGTGAACCCGCCGCCCCCGTACTCCTCCGGCAGCATGAAGCCGGTGATCCCGACCTTGGCCGCCTTCTGCCACAGGTCCCACGGCGTCTCGACGTCGGCCTCGTCCACGGCGCGCGCCCGCGGGCGGATCTCCTCGCGCGCGAAGGTCCGGGTGAGCTCGACGATGCCCCGCTGTTCGGGGGTGAACGGAACCAGCTCGGTGGGGAGGTCGGACATGGTGCCTCCATGCGGGGATGAGCGCCTCTACTGACTGAACCATCAGTCAGTATCGGGAGCCCGGAGCGGCGCTGTCAACGAGGCGGACGGGGGGCATGCGGCGGGGCCGGTGCCGGGGCATCCCCCCGGCACCGGCCCCGGTGCTCCGTGTGCTTGCGGCAGTCGGTTCAGCAGGCGCCGAGGTCCTGCCAGACACCCCACTCGCCGGTCGTGCCGGGCTCCTCGCCCAGCGTCCACCACTTGGCCTTCCAGGTGTGGCCGTTGTGGGAGACCTGCTGGCCGCCCGTGTAGACCGTGGTCCTGGACCACGGGGCGGCGGTGCACTGGTGGCCGCTGCCGCCGGTGACCGTCAGCGTGTACGTGGCGGTGTGCGCGGCCGAGGGGCCGGAGCCGGTGACCGTGATCTGGTACGTCCCGGAGACCGCCGCCGTGGTGGTGGCGAGCGAGAGCGTCGAGGAGCCGCCCGCCGTGACCGAGGCCGGGCTGAAGGAGGCGGTGACGCCCGCGGGCAGGCCGCTCACCGAGAGGCTCACCGACTGGGCCGCGCCCGAGGTGACCGCCGTACCGATGGTGGTGGTGGCCGTGCCGCCCGCCGTCACGGTGCCCGAGGCGGGGCCGGCGGTCAGCGAGAAGTCGTCGGCCGGTGCGGTCGTGCCGCTCGTGAAGGGGGCGAAGACATGGCTGAAGTCCCAGGTGTTCTGCGCGATGCCGGAGCAGTTGTCGGCGGCCGCGCCGCCCGCGCAGCCGCCGTTGTCGCGCTGCAGCGCCCAGAAGGACAGGGTGTTGATGCCCTTGGAGACGGCCCAGTCGTACACCGTGCGCGCGTTGGCCAGGGTGAAGGTCTCGGCCGGGCCGAAGTCGTCGACGCCGATCATCTCGGTGACGCCGACCATGCCCCACAGCTGGGCGGAGGTCTTGGCCGGGTACAGCTTGGCGAGCTGGTTGTAGAGCCCCGTGGCCGCGGTCTGGGTGTCCTTGGCCATGTCGTGCGCGGCGTTGTCGTAGTAGTCGAACGTCATGAGGTTCACGACGTCGACCCGCGCGCCGTTGCTCACGGCGTTCTTCACGACGTTGAGCCCGCTCGCGGCGAGGCCCGTGGTCGTGGTCGGCAGGGTGTACGAGATCTCCAGCTTGCGCCCGGCGGCGGCCGCCCGGTCCTGGAGGATCTTGACGGCCTTGTTGCGGCGGTCGATGCCGGCGCTGTTGTCCAGCGAGTCGACCTCGATGTCCATGTCGAGCCGGCTCACGTCGTAGGTCGTGAGCACCTTCTCGTAGGCGTCGGCGATCTGGTTCACGTCCGTGCAGCTGTCCGCGATCTCGGTGCCCGTGGTGTCCGCGGTGTAGCCGCCGAACGACGGGATCACGTCGCCGCCGCGGCCCTGCATCGTCTTGATGTCGTTGCCGAAGACCGCGGAGGAGACCGGCATGCCGGTGTCGCCGTTCCAGTACGGCGTGCACGAACCCTTCGTGGCGGTCTGCAGGAACGCCATCGTGAGGTGCTTGGTGCCGGAGGCGGCGGCGAGGGCGGCGGGGCTCTCGCCGGTCCACGCCTCGAAGTACGGGGCGAACACCCGTGACGGCAGCGGGGTCGCCGCCTGGGCGGTGCCGCCGCCCAGCGCGGTCAGGCCGGCCGCGGCGACGGCGGTGGTGACGGCCGCGATGACCGCGCGCAGGGAGCGCGTGCGTCTCATGTCAGTCCCAGGGGTGTGAGGGGTCGGGTGGTGGGGTCGGTAAGGAGATAACGGCGCGCCGCGCGGCGGGTCAATGGTCTGGACCAAGCGAGAGGTAGACCGCCTGCCGCCCGCCGCCGCCGTTTCCCCTGCCCATGGCGACGATGATTGGCATAGACCAATTCCCGGGATTTTTACCGTTCTTGACCCGTCGTCGGGGGGTGCCGGCCGGGTCGGGACGCAGGCTCGGAAAGTTCTTCGGCGATTTCTGTTATCCGGTGACCGCCCGGCGATCTCCCAGTCGTAGGGCATCGGCAACAGGCGGGACGAACAGGATGAAGCAGGGCATGACGGCGGCGACGGGGACGGTGACCATGGTCGGTACGGAGCTGGTGAGGGCCGCGCAGAACGGCGACCCGGCGGCGCGGGACCGGCTCGTCGCCGCCCATCTGCCGCTCGTCTACAACATCGTGGGCCGGGCGATGAACGGACACCACGACGTCGACGACGTCGTGCAGGAGACCATGCTGCGCGCCCTCGACGGGCTCGGCACCCTGCGCGCCCCGGACAGCTTCCGCTCCTGGCTCGTCGCCATCGCCATGAACACGCTCCGCGCCCACTGGCAGCGCAGCGGCACCGGCCACCCCACCGGCGCCCTCGACGACGCCCGCCACCTCGCCCAGCCGGGCGCCGACTTCGTCGAACTCACCGTGGCCCGGCTTCAGCTGTCCGGCCAGCGCCGCGAGACCGCCGAGGCCACCCGCTGGATGGAACCCGAGGACAGCGCCCTGCTGTCCCTGTGGTGGCTGGAATGCGCCGGTGAACTCGGCCGCCACGAGGTCGCCGCCGCCCTGGAACTGACCCCGGAGCACACCGCCGTCCGCGTGCAGCGGATGAAGGAGCGCCTGGAGACCGCCCGGATCGTGGTGCGCGCCCTGTCCGCCGACCCCCTGTGCCCCACCCTGCGCTCCGGGCTCGGCGCCTGGGACGGCCACCCCTCGGCGCTGTGGCGCAAGCGCATAGCCCGCCACGCCCGCACCTGCCCGCACTGCGCCGGACTCTGGCACGGCCTCGTCCCCGCCGAGGGGCTGCTCGCCGGACTGCTGCTCGTGCCCCCGGCGGCCCTGCTGCTCGCCGGCGTCCGCGACAGCGCCGGCCTCGGCCTCGCCGCCGCCTCCACCCCGGCGTCCGCCTCAGCCTCCGCGTCCGTGCCCGCGCCCCGCACCGGTGGGGCCCGGCACGCCGCCGGACCGGGACCGCGCGGCGCCCGCCGCAAGGCGGAGCAGCGCCGCCGCGGCCGCCGGCGCGCCGTCGCCGCCGCGGGCCTCGCCGTGGTGGCCGTCACCGGCGGCGCCTTCCACCTGTTCAGCGGCTCCGGCGACGGCGCCGCGGACCCCGACGAGGTGACCCAGGCGTCCACCCCGGACACCGCCACGCTCCCGGCGAGCCCCACCCCCTCCGTCGAACCGACCAGGAGCACGACCCCGAGCGCGACGCCCAGTCCGACGACGAGCCACCGGCCCAAGCCCTCCCCGACCCGGACGGCGCCCAAGCCCGCCCCGCCCCGGCCGCGGCCCCCGCGCCCCACCACCGCGGCGCCCACCACCCCGGCCCCCACCTCCCCGACCGAGTCGGGCCAGGTGATCGACCTGGTCAACGCCGAGCGGGCGAAAGCGGGTTGCGGGCCGGTCACCGAGAACGCCCTGCTGACCCGGGCCGCGCAGGGCCACTCCGACGACATGGCCGCGCGCGACTTCTTCGACCACACCAACCCGGACGGCGACGGCCCCGGCGAACGCGTCACCGCGACCGGCTACCGCTGGTCGACGTACGGCGAGAACATCGCCATGGGCCAGCGCACCCCGGCCGAGGTGATGGATTCCTGGATGAACAGCCCCGGCCACCGCGCCAACATCCTGAACTGCTCGTTCCGCGAGATCGGCATCGGCCTCCACTCGGCCGGCGGCCCCTACTGGACCCAGGTCTTCGGCGCGCAGTGACGCCGGACCTGCGGGTGTGCGCGGCGGCCCGTGTCCGGCCGTCCCCCATGGGGCCGGGCACCGGCCGCCGTCACCACGTCCTCACGACACCCGGTGCAGCCAGCCGTAGGTGTCCTCGCTCCTGCCGTACTGGATGCCGAGCACCCGCTCGCGCAGCGCCGACGTCCGCTCGCCCGGCTTGCCGTCGCCGATCGTGAGCGCGAAGCCCTCGCCGTTGATCCCGGTGATCGGGGTGATCACGGCGGCGGTGCCCGCGGCGAACATCTCCGTCACGGTGCCGTCGGTGATGCCGGCACTCAACTCCTTGAAGTTGACGGGCCGTTCGACCGGCGTCAGGCCGAACTCGTGGGCGAGCGCCAGGACGGAGTCGCGGGTCACGCCCTCCAGGATGGTGCCGAGCGCCGGTGTGATCAGCTCGCCCTGCGAGGTGACCAGGAACAGGTTCATGGTCCCGGACTCCTCGATGCAGCCGTCGTCGCCCGTGCTGTCCAGGTAGAGCACCTGGTCGCAGCCGTGCTCCTGGGCCTCGGTCTGGGCGGCGAGGCTCGACGCGTAGTTGCCGCCGCACTTCGCGGCGCCCGTGCCGCCCTTGGCCGCGCGCGTGTAGGTGGTGCTGACCCAGAGGGTGATGCCGGCCGCGCCCGAGGCGAAGTACGCCTGAGCCGGGCAGGCGATGACCGAGTAGACGACGCGCTCGGCCGGCCGGACGCCGAGGAACGCCTCCGCGGCGAACATGAACGGGCGGAGGTAGAGGCTCTCCTCGCCCGCCGACCCCGGCACCCACGCCTCGTCCGCGCGCACCAGCGCCTCGATGCTCGCCAGGAAGTCCTCGGCGGGCAGCTCGGGCAGCCCCATGCGCTCCGCGGACCGCGCGAAGCGGCGCGCGTTGAGCTCGGGCCGGAACAGCCAGACGCTGCCGTCGGCGTGCCGGTACGCCTTCAGGCCCTCGAATATCTCCTGCGCGTAGTGCAGCACGGCCGCGCTCGGATGCAGCGAGAACGGCTTCAGCGCGCCGACCCCGCGCTCGTGCCACCCCGCCTCCGGCGTCCAGACGGCCGAGGCCATGTGGTCGGTGAAGTGCCGGCCGAAGCCGGGCGCGGCCAGCACGGCCTCGCGCTCGGCGTCGGGGACCGGACGGTCGGTGCGCACCAGCGGGTATGCGGGATTCAACGTCGAACTCTCCTTGTTCACGAACGGGTCGGCCGGCGGCGCCCCGGGCCGCCGGCCGCGGTCCGTGACGCACCGGAGGAATCCTGCCTCAATGCCGCCCGCGGGGACACGGGAGCCGACTCCCGTCAGTCGGTGCGGGCGAGGGCGTCGCGGGCCGCCTCCTCCGCCTTCGCCCGGTCCTCGGGCACGAGTCCGACGCGGGTGCGGCGGTCGAGGAGGTCGCCGGTGTCGAGCGCGCCCTCGTGGCGGACGGCCCACACCAACTCGGCGCCGGTCACCGGGTGTCCGGGCGCGACCGGCTCGGCGAGCGCGGGGTCGGCGAGGCCGAGGGCGTGCACGGCCGGCGCCTCGGAGCCGTAACGGTGCACCAGCCGCGCCGGGGCTTCGAGCCGGGCGAGCGTCTCGGGCCGGGCGGCTCCGACCAGCGGCAGCGACGCGGTGCGGCACGGGCCGGCGGAGAGCCCGCTCGCGGCCACGGCGGCGTCGACGGCGTCCTGCGCCATGCGCCGGTACGTGGTCAGCTTGCCGCCGACGACCGTGACGACGCCGTCGGGCGAGGTGAGCACGGCGTGCTTGCGCGAGATGTCGGCGGTGCGGCCGCCCTGGCCGCTCGTGTCGAGCAGCGGGCGCAGACCGGCGAACGCCCCGACCACGTCGGCGCGCCGGACGGTGACGTCGAGCGCGGAGCCGAGCACGTCGAGGAGGAAACCGATGTCGGTCTCCGGTACCTCCGGCACGTCCGGGATGTCGCCGTCGACCGGCTCGTCGGTGAGGCCCACGTACACCCGTCCGTCGCCCTGGGGCAGGACCAGCACGAAGCGGTTGCTCTCGCCGGGGATCGGGATGTGCAGCCCGGCGGAGAGGCGGCCGAGGTCCTCGGAGCGCAGCACGAGATGGGTGCCGCGGGAGGGGCGCAGCCGGATGTCGTCGACGAGGCCGCCCGCCCACACCCCGGCCGCGTTGATGACGGTGCGGGCGCGGAGGGTCAGTTCCTGGCCGGTGGTCTCGTCCCGGACCAGCGCACCGTCGCGGTGGAGTTCCAGGGCGCGGGTGCGGGTGAGGACGTGCGCGCCGTGGGCGGCCGCGGTGCGGGCGATCGCGGTCACCAGACGCGCGTCGTCGGCGAGCCGGCCGTCCCAGGAGAGCAGTCCGCCGCGCAGTCCGGTGGGACGCAGGGCCGGGGCGAGGTGCCGGGTCTCGACGGCGGAGAGCGTACGCGGCTGCGGCAGCGTGCGGCGCGAGGTGCGGGCGGCGACCCGCAGCATGTCGCCCGCGAGGAAACCGGCCCGGGCGAGAGCGGCCTGGGCGCGGCTGACCAGCGGGGTCAGCGGCAGCACGAAGGGCTGGGCGCGGACCAGATGGGGGGCCGTGCGCTCCATGAGGATGCCGCGCTCGACCGCGCTCTCGTGGGCGACGTCGAGCTGCCCGGTGGCGAGGTAGCGCAGTCCGCCGTGGACCAGCTTGGAGCTCCAGCGGGAGGTGCCGAAGGCGAGGTCGTGGGCGTCGATCGCGGCCACGGAGAGCCCGCGGGCCGCCGCGTCGAGGGCGGCTCCGGCTCCGGTGGCGCCGAGGCCGACGACCAGCACGTCGACTCGCGCACCGTCCGCCAGCCGGTCCAGCTCGCGGCGGCGCCGCCCGGCGTTCAGTGAGGAGCCGGGACGGGCGGGGGAGGGGGCGGGGCTGCTCGTGGGGTTCATGGGGTGAGGGTCCTCTCCAGCAGGGTGCGCAGCTCGTCCAGGAAGGCGGCTTCGCTCAGTTCGGGATCGGTCTCGTCGGTCATGGTGCGCAGCGAGAGCGTGAAGGACTGGACGACGAGCAGCAGCGACCGGGCCTGCAGCTCCGTGCGGCCGCGCCGGACGGAGCCGTCCTCGTGGCCCTGGTCGAGCGCCGCGGCGATGAGCTCCAGGAGGGCCTCCTGGCTGGCTCCCCGCCGGTCGAGGACGTACGGAAGCAGCAGCTCGGGGTCGACGTCGAGGATCTTGTGGAACAGCGGATGGGCGCGGAACGCGGCGGCTCCCGCGACCAGTCCGGCGACGAGCCGGGCGCGTACCGGCCGCGGGTCGTCGGCCGGCGGCATGGCACCGGCCGCCACCGCGATCCACTCCCGGGTCATCAGGTCGCCGACCAGGCTGTTCACGTCGGGCCAGCGGCGGTAGATCGTCATCCGGGACACGCCCGCGCGCCGGGCGACGTCGGTGAGCGTGGTGCGGCGTACACCGACGGCGAGCACGCAGTCGCGGGCGGCGTCGAGTACGGAATCTGCGTCCGAGGCGTTGTGACGAATGGGCGTCATCTGTCACAGTGTAATGGCAGGACGGGCCGAACGGCAGCGCCGATCCGGAACCAGACCCTGAGACAGCCCCGAACCAGACCCTGAACAGCACCGACCGTGCACAGCACCGTGAAGGAACTTCGAAGTGGACATGTTGTGGAGCGGCTGGGGCGACCCGGCCAAGGCGGCCCCGCTGCCCGACGCGGTGACCGGCCTGCTGCGGGACCTGCTCGGCGTCACCCCGCGCGAGAACGGCCCGGCCGGCCTCGCCGACATCGAACCGCCCGCCCCGGCCCTCACCGACGCGGCCCGCACCGCCCTGTCGGCGGCCCTCGCCGCGCCGGACGCCCTGCGCGAGGACGCCGAGAGCCGCATCCGGCACACCCGCGGCAAGTCCACCCCCGACCTGCTGCGCATCCGCGCCGGCGAGGTCACCGACACCCCCGCCGCCGTCGTGCTCCCCGGCAGCCACGACGAGGTCCTGGCCGTGCTGCGCGCCTGCGCCGACCACGGCCTCGCCGCCGTCCCGTTCGGCGGCGGCACCTCCGTCGTCGGCGGCCTCGCGCCCACCACCGAGCGGCCCTTCGTCGCGCTCGACCTGCGCCGCCTCGACCAGCTCCTCGCCGTCGACGAGGAGTCCCGCACCGCCACCCTGCAGCCCGGACTGCGCGGCCCGCAGTGCGAGGCGCTGCTCAACGAGCGGGGCTGGACCCTCGGCCACTTCCCGCAGTCCTTCGAGTGGGCGTCCGTCGGCGGCTTCGCCGCGGCCCGCTCCAGCGGCCAGGCGTCCGCCGGCTACGGACGCTTCGACGAGATGGTCCTCGCCCTCACCGTCGCCACCCCCGAAGGCACCCTGGAGACCGGGCGCGCCCCGCGCTCCGCGGCCGGCCCCGACCTGCGCCAGCTGATCCTCGGCTCCGAGGGCGCCCTCGGCGTGATCACCGCCGTGACCGTGCGCATCCGCCCCCTTCCGGCCAGGCGGATCTACGAGGGCTGGCGCTTCGACGACTTCGCCGCCGGCACCGCCGCCCTGCGCCGCCTCGCCCAGGACGGCCCCCGGCCCACCGTGCTGCGCCTGTCCGACGAGTCGGAGACCTTCATCGGCCTGGCCCAGCCGGACGCCATCGGCAGCACCGAACTCCCGCAGAACCCGGGCTGCATGGCGATCGTCGGCTACGAGGGCACCGAGGCCGAGACCGCGGCCCGCCGCGCCGCCGCCCGCGAGGTGCTGCTCGCCTCCGGCGGCGAGTGCCTCGGCGAGGAGCCCGGCGACAAGTGGGAGCACGGCCGCTACAACGCGCCCTACCTGCGCGACGCACTCCTCGACGCCGGCGCCTTCGCCGAGACGCTGGAGACGGCCGCCTTCTGGTCCGCGATCCCCGGCCTCTACACGGCCGTGCGCGACGCGCTGACCGGCACGCTCACCGCGGCCGGCACCCCGCCGCTCGTCATGTGCCACATCTCGCACACCTACGAGAACGGCGCCTCGCTCTACTTCACCGTCGTCTCCGCCCAGGGCGAGGACGCCGTCGCGCACTGGGCCCCGGTCAAGCAGGCCGCCAACGACGCGATCCTGGCCGCCGGCGGCACCATCAGCCACCACCACGGCGTCGGCACCGACCACCGCGACTGGTACGCCCGGGAGATCGGGCCGCTCGGCATCCGTATGCTCCAGGCGGTGAAGGCCGAGGTCGACCCGTCCGGCGTGCTCAGCCCCGGAGTCCTCATCCCCGTCCGCTGAACCGCCGGCCGACCCGGCGGAACCCGAACCGCCTGCGGCCGACCGCCGGCCGCCCGCCCGCCTGATTCCCGCTCCTGCCGTCCCTCTCCCGCCGTCCGGAGGCATGCTCCATGCGACAGTTCACCGCCGTCGTCAACCCCACCGCAGGGGGTTCCAGCGGCACGGCGGGCCTGCTCCCGCTGGCCCGGCTGCTGCGGGAGGCGGGCGCACGGCTCGACACCGTCTACAGCCGCAGCCTGGAGCACGCCCAGGAGCTCGCCCATGAGGCCGGCGCGCGCGGCCATGTCGTCCTCGCCGTCGGCGGCGACGGCATGGCCGGCCGCATCGGCGGCTCGCTCAGCGGCACGGACACCGTCTTCGGCCTGGTCCCGGCCGGCCGCGGCAACGACTTCGCCCGCGCCCTCGGACTGCCCACCGACGCCCCGGGGCTCGCCGAGGTCCTGCTCCACGGCGAACCGCGGGCCGTCGACACCATCGAGGTCGAGTCCGCGGCGCACCCGCGGACATGCGTCCTCGGCAGCGTCTACGCGGGCGTCGACGCGGTCGCCAACCGCCACGCCAACGACTCCCGGCTGCTGCGCGGCGCCGCCTCGTACTACGCCGGCGGGCTGCGCGCCGTCCTCGGCTGGCGGCCCGCCGCGTACCGCGTCACCGTCGACGGCGCCCGCCACGAGCGCACGGGCTACACCGTGATCGCCGCCAACTCCGGCTTCTACGGCTTCGGCCGCAAGATCGCCCCCGGCGCCCGTGTCGACGACGGCCTGCTCGACGTCGTCGTGATCAACGAGGCGCCCAAGCACCTCTTCTTCGCCATGATGAACGAGCTCAAGACCGGCGCCCACGTCCACCGCCCCCAGGTCGAGATCCTGCGCGGCAGGGAGATCCGCATCGAGGCCGACCGTCCCCTCCCGTACGGCGCCGACGGCGAGGTCGACGCGACGCTCCCGGTGACCCTGCGGGTGCGGCCCGCCGCGCTCAACGTGCTGGCCTGACCGCCGGCACGGTCACAGGTCCACGAGCTCCCCTTCGTGTCATCGGGCGGGGAGGCCTTCTTCAGGGGCGCCTCGGCAGGTAGTACGGGCGGTTGTGCGCGGCCACCGGTGGCGACTGGTACGTCCAGGCGCCGGCGGCCGGCACGTCGTCACCGAGCAAGGCGCCGACGTCGCGGCCGAGGTCGTCGTCCGGGGCGTGCACCGACAGGCGGGTACGGCCGGCGTGCCCGGGGGCGGACAGGTCGTACCAGCGGTAGGGCTGGTAGACGTTCATGGGTCCGGCGAGCAGGCGGCCCTCGCGGTCGGTTCCGTACCCGGTGACCGGCGCGGAGTTGGCCGCCACGGCGGCGAGGCCGTCGAGCCTCGCCATGAGGTCGAGCAGCGGGGTGTCGCCCTGCTCGAGGGTGTCGTCCGGGCCGATCGCCGCGGCCCTGCACCGCACGGTCCAGGTGTCGCCCGCCGGTCCGTTGAGGGACGGCAGGCCGACCTCGAACCAGCCCGGGTACTTCGGTTCCGCGTACAGCTCGCGCCCGGCCAGGATCGCGAACGGGTTGTCGCACACGACATGGATCCGGGCGATGCCGAGCAGCTTCGTCTGGTCCCAGCCCTGCGCGTACTGGGCGTAGGTCAGGCGTGGCAGCCGCTCCTCCTCCGCGGTCGGGAAGGCGACGACGTTGAACTCGATCTCCTGCGTGATGCCGCCGCCGAACGCGTACTGCGCGAAGTACAGCTGATAGTTGAGCGAGACCAGCGCCCGCCCGTCGTCGAACACGGCCGCCGTCAGATCCGGGTGGTGCTTGGCGAGCAGCTCGCGGACCGGGCCCGGGGCGACGAGCCAGTCGATGCCGATCTGATGCAACGCCCCGTAATGGAAGGGCAGTTGGAAAGGCTCGGCTACGGGCGGCAGGGGCAGTGGGGTCATGCGGAGGCTCCCGGGTGGGACGGAGTGGGCGAGTCGACGGAGACGGGGCGGTCACGGGCCGCGAGGTCGGCCTCTATGCGTTCGGCGCTGCGCAGGGCGAGCGCGGCCATGGTCAGGGTCGGATTGGCGGTGGCGACCGAGGGCATGCTGCCGCAGCCGACCGCGTACAGACCGGGGTGGTCCCAGCACCTCTGCCAGGCGTCCACCACCGACGTGACGGGGGAGCCGCCCATGAGGTGGGTGCCGGCGGCGTGGCCCGCCCCGCGATAGCCGTACGTACGACCACGGTGCTCGAACCGGCCCGGCCAGGCCGCCACCGGCACGTAGTCCGTGTGGTCCTCGGCGTCGAGCAGGGCGAAGATCTGCTCCGACACCGCCCTGGCCGCCGCCATGCCCTCCTTCACGTGCTCGTCCAGGTCGTACGTGACGAGCGGGCGCGGCAGGCCGAGGGCGTCGCGCTCGGTCGGGTGGAGGGTGACCCGGTTCGCGGGGTCGGCGCCCTGCTCCATCTCGAACTGCAAGGCGAACTGGCGGCGGATCCGGTCCCCGACGGCGTGCCGCAACTCCCTTCCGAACAGGCCGCGTTCGCTGAGGAAGTGATCCACGTCCGTGTCGACGGGCCCCTTCGCCCAGATCCAGCCCCACGTCCCGAACTCGATCCGGAACGGTGCCCGCAGCCGCCGCCCCGGTCCGGCCCGGAAGCCCTCGAAGCCGGAGACGGAGCCGGGGCCCCGGTAGGGCCCGGTGTCCTCCGGCAGCAGTCCCCAGGTCAGCAGGACCGGATGGTCCATCAGGTTGCGGCCCACCTGGCCGCTGCGGCCGGCCAGCCCGGAGAGCAGCAGCAGCCGGGCGTTCTCGACGGCGTGCGCGGCGAGTACCACGACATCGGCGCGTGCGACGGACACCTCCCCGTCGTACGAGCGGTACTCCACGCCCGTCGCCCGGCCGCGCCCGTCGACGAGGACCCGGCTCACCACGGACCGGTCCCGGAGCGTGACCGAGGTGCTCCACCGCCCCTGGGTCTTGAGCGGGGTGTACTTCGCGTACGAGGGGCAGTGCGGGATGCAGGTCGCGCTGCCCACGCACCGGCTGTCCGGGTCCGGCCGCCCGTGCCGCCCGCGCGGAACGTAGCCGCGGCCGCCGTCGTAGCGCGGGTCCGGAACGCCGTTGCGCGCGTGCGGAGTGCCGACCACCCGCAGCTCGACCTCGCCCGGGGCGACGGGGTCCTTGACGCGCCGCCCGTCGAGCCGGGCCGCGAGGAGGCGGTCAAGACGGGCGGCCGGCAGCGGCCGCATGGGGAAGACGTAGTCGTCGGGGAAGGGCAGGCCGACGTGCTCGCGCTGCTCGTCGGCGTCGGCGGCCACCCCCAACTCCCGCTCCGCGGCGCGGTAGTGGGGCTCCAGTCGTCATAGGTGAGCGGCCACCGCCGCCCGTACCCGAAGGACTCGGTGTCGAAGTCCTCCGGCAGCATGCGCGGCGCGAGACCGGTCCAGACGTTGCCGGTGCCGCCGTTCACGCGGACGTAGCCGCTCGCGTACGGCAGCGGGCCGTCCTGGAGGAGATGGCCGCCCGCCAGGAAGCCGGGGGTCCCGTCGGTGCCGACGACATCCGTGACCTCGGGCCACGGGGCCGCCGGATGGGCCCGGTACGGGAGACCGGGCGTCGGTTCGCCCTCGTCCGCGGCGCCCGCCTCCAGGACCAGGACCCGCCGCCCGCGACCGCCGAGGTGGTGCGCCACGAGCGAGCCCGCGACACCGGCGCCGACGACGATCACGTCGTACCGCGTCACCGACGGCTCCCGCCGCCCGGGTCCGCCGGTCCGCCGGCCCGCGCCCAACTCCCGTACCCCTCCGGCTCGCTGGCGGGAGCCTTCAGGCCGGCCGCCCTCCACACCAGACCCTCCGCCTGGGCGCGCGGGGACACCAGGACGGGCGGCGGGCCCGGCCAGCTGCCCGTGTACCAGAGGTACGTCACGGCTCGGGCCGCCTCCCGCAGCTCGCCGTCGACGCGGTCGTCCAGGACCTCGTACGGTTCCCGCAGCTCGTCGAGGAGTCGCGCGTACCGCTCCGCACCGAGGCGCTGCGCGGCGAACGCCCGGTAGACCTCGGTCAGTCCGGTGGCCTCCAGGTCCGCGTCGTCGAAACCGGTCAGCCGCGCCGACACGGCGCTGAAGCGATGTGTCTCGTCTGTGATGGGCACGCGGGCATCGGTGCCCCGCCACCTCCGGCCCCATGCGACGCACCCACGGGAACGGCTTGATCACGACACCGGTCGGGCCGGTCAAGCCCTCGCACGGCTGGTGCCGGTCGACCTGCCGTTCGACACCCGTTCACACGGCAACCCGTCGGAAGCCGGCCGGTGTTCGGCGTCGGCCGCGACCCTCGTCTCGCCCGGTCACCACACCCCCACCCCTCCCAGGACGGACACCGTGCCCGAAGTTCGCGCTCCCCGAAGGCGGCGTCGCCTCCCTCGCCGCCCCGTCGTCGTCGGGGCGGCCCTGGCCGCCGCCGCGACGCTGCTCGCGCCCGCCGCCCACGCGGCGCCGGCCGACGACATCCGCATCAACGAGGTGGTGACGACCGGCGGCGTCGACGACTCCGTCGAGCTGTTCAACAAGGGCACCGCCACGGTCGACCTCTCGGGCTGGATCCTCAAGGACGACAACAACGGCTCGAGGTACACGGTGCCGTCCGGGACATCGCTCGCCCCGGGCGCGGCCCGCGCCTTCGACGTGGCCGGTTCGTTCGGCCTCGGCTCCAGCGACAAGGCCCGGCTCTACCTGCCCGACGGCAGCACCCTGGTCGACAGCTTCGGCTGGACCAGCCACTCCAACCCGTCCTGGTCGCGGTGTCCCGACGGCACCGGCGCCTTCGGCAAGGCGGCCCTGACGCTCGGCGCGCCGAACGCCTGCGGCTCCGGCGGCGGCACGGGCCCGGTGCCCTGGCCCGGCGCCGGCACCGTGACGACCGCCGACGGCACGAACGTCTTCGGCCAGGACCTCAGCGGCCTGTTCCAGGAAGGCCCCGTGCTGTGGGGCGCGCAGAACTCCGGCAAGCTGTGGCGGCTGGTCCGTGACGGCTCCGGCGGCTGGCAGCCCGACACCACGAACGGCTGGACCTCCGGCAAGACCCTGCGCTACCCCGACGGCACCGGCAGCCCCGACAGCGAGGCCGTCACCCTGACCGACGCGGGCGCCGCCGGTGGCGCGTACGTCGCGACCGAGCGCAACGGCGACGCCTCCGGCACCAGCCGGCTGTCCGTCCTGCGCTACGACGTCACCACCGGCACCGTCAGTGGCCTGACCGCCACGAAGGAATGGAACCTGACCGCCGGCCTGCCGGCCGTGGGCTCCAACCTCGGCTTCGAGGCCATCACCTGGATCCCGGACACCACGCTCACCGCCGCCGGCTTCACGGACGAGTCGACCGGCGCGGCCTACGACCCGAACCGGTACGGCGCCCACACCGGTGGCGTCTTCCTCCTCGGTGTCGAGGGCACCGCCACGGTCTACGCCTACGTGCTCCAGGACAGTGGCGCCGCCACCAGGATCGCCACCGTCGCCAGCGGCATGTCCGGCGTGATGGAGCTCCAGTGGGAGCCGCAGGCCGCGCGGCTGTGGGTGGTCTGTGACGACACCTGCTCCGGCCTGCACCGCACCATGAAGATCGGCACCGACGGCACCTTCACCCTCACCGCCGGCTACGACCGCCCGAGCGGCATGCCGAACATCAACAACGAGGGCTTCGCGCTCGCCGGCGCCGACGAGTGCGTCGGCGGCAGCAAGCCCGTGTACTGGTCCGACGACAGCAACACCAACGGCCACGCTCTGCGCAGGGGCACCGTCAGCTGCTGAGCCCCGGACCCGTGCCACCCGCACCACCCGGTGCGATCCGCCCGCCCCACCACCGTCCCACCGGGTGGTGGGGCGGCGTGATTCCGCGCCCGTTTCACCAGGCGGGACCCACTGACCTCACGCGCACACCCGCGTTCCCACGGAGCGCGAATCGGCCAGGTTGGCGGGTTTGACCGGCATCATGAGGGGAATGGTCCGGCCTCAGTGGCATAGGCAACTGGCAGTGGTCGTGGGACTGTAGCTCGGATCGCCGGCTTGATCGTCGGCCCGATCGTCGGGGAGAAGGAGGTTGATCCGTCATGACCGTGAGTGCCGTGGAGCTCCCGGAGCTGTGGATGCCCTATCCGGTACGAGGCAATCCGTATCTGCCGGGTCTGCGTGCGGAGAGCGAGACCTGGGCGCGTGAGATGGGCATGCTGGACGGTGACGAAGGGCCGTCGGCCGGCCGCGCGATCTGGACCAGAGCCCAGTTTCACGCCATGACCGTGGACCAGCTGACCGCCTGGACCCTTCCCGACGCCGCACCGGCCGACCTCCGGCTCAACCACCGCTTCAACATCTGGGCGCTGGCCTGGGACGACTACTTCGCGGCCACGTTCAAGCGGACGGGCGACCTCCCCGCCGCGCTGGAATTCACCGCCCGGCTCCACTCCTTCCTGCAGCCGGAGCCCGGCGCGCGTTTACCGGAACCCGTGAACGCCGTCGAGCGGGGAATCGCGGATCTGCAGCGGAACCTCTTCCCGCCCAGACTGGCGCACTGGCGGCGCGAGTTCAACAGCGCCCTGGCGAAATACATCGACGCCGGAGTACTGGAACTCGCCAACAGCCTCAGTGGGCGTGTTCCCGATCTGATCGAGTACGCGCCGTTCCGGCGGGAAAGCTTCGCCGCGTACACCGCCCCCTATTCCGTCGAACTCTCCACCGGCGCGCGAATACCCGAGAAGATCCGGCACAACCGTGTCGTCCGCGGCCTGCTCGACGCCTTCATGGACGTCATGGGACTGGCGAACGACATCGCCTCCTACGAACGGGAGGTCCACGAGGAGCACGACGTCAATAACCTCGTCGTCGTCATCGGAACCTCCCTGGGCATCCCCCTCCACGAGGCCGTGCCCGCAGCCGTCCACCTGGTGAACGCCCGCATGCGCGACTTCGAGCGCCTCGGGCACGGCGAACTCCCCCTGCTCGTGCGGCGATCCGGGCTGCACCGGGACGAGCAGGACGAACTGGACGCGTGGCTCCGCGGAGCCTGCGGCTTCCTGTCCGGACTCCACGCCTGGTACACCGGGGCACCCCGCTACGTACCGGCCGACGCCTCCGTCCCGGAGCAGCACCGACGGGATGCCGGTGAACGCTCGCCGGCACCCCCTTCGCCCGTGGCGCGCCTATCGCCGTAGCAGGAGACGTCCGAGGCGCGTCCACCACCGGGTACGGGACGCCGGTGGCCGCGCGGTCACCGGGCCGGCCTCAGGCCACGGCGCCGCCGACGCCGGCCCGGGGCTCTGCGCGGGCGGGGCCGGCAACGGGGCCGGCACGTCCGGCGCCCTGGGCGGACGGGCGGCGAAGGTCACGGGCAGTGCCGTCAGGTGCCGGGCCCAGGTGGTGGAGCGCCAGCTGAGGTCCTCCTCCGGGACGGCCAGGACGATGTCGGGCAGCCGGGTGAGGAGGATGTCGATGCCGGTGTCGGCGATGATGCGGCCGATGTCCTGCCCGGGGCACTCGTGGTTGCCTGCGCTGAAGGACAGATGCGCCCGGTTGTGGTGCACCGGCGCCGCGGCGTCGGGACGGATCGCCTCGTCGACGTTCCCGGCGGCCAGGCCGAGGAGCAGCATGTCCCCGGCCTTGATCCGCTGCCCGCCGAGGGTGGTGTCGCTGTTGGCCCAGCGCCCCGGACACACCATCAGCGGCGGCTCGTCCCACAGGACCTGCTCCACCGCCTCGGGCAGCGTCATCTGGCCACCGGCGAGCGATCCGCGGAAGCGCGGGTCGGTGACCACCATGCGCAGCACGTTGGACATGAGGTTGGCGGTCGTCTCGTAGCCGGCGAGCAGGATGAGCCGCAGGTGGTGCTTGACCTCCTCGTCGGTGAGGCCGGCCGGATGCGCGAGCAGCGCGGACGCGATGTCCTGTCCGGGGCGGACCCGCTTCTCGACGACGAGCCGCTCCAGGCACTCGAGCACGTAGGCGTTGCTGGCGAGCGACGTCTCGGTGGCCTTGAACAGGTCCCGGGCGGCGTGCACGAGCGCCGGTCCGGACTCGTCCGACATCCCGAGCAGACGGGTGAGGGTGAGCATCGGCAGGTGCTCGGTGAACTGGCCCACCAGCTCCACCTCGCCGTCCTCGCAGAACCCGTCGATCAGCTGGTGGGCGAAGCGCGTGATGTGCCGGCGGACGCCGCGGTGGTCGAACTGGTCGAGGCCGGCCGTGACCGCCCCGCGCAGCCGCTGGTGCTCCTCGCCGTCCGCGCACACACAGTCCGGACGCCACCCGATCATCGGCACGAGCGGCGAGGTGGCGGGGTCGATCTCCCCGCTCGTCCAGCCGTGCCAGACCCGGGGGTCGCGGGAGAACTGGGTGGAGCGGGTCGCCACGTCACGGTTCTCGAGGTAGCCGAGGACGAGCCAGGCGCGGACGTCGCCGTCGAGCAGCACCGGCGCCACCGGGCCGTGCTCGGCGCGCAGCTTCTCGTACAGACCCATGGGATCCGTCGCCGCGGCGTCGCCGTAGAGCCGCGTGGTTCCCCCGGGTCCCGCGGCCGTGTGCGCCGGGCAGCCCGGTGGCGGGGACGACTCGGGGGTGAGGGTGGTGGGTTCGGGTGGAACGGTCATGCGGTCTCCTGAGCGGCGAGGGTGCACAGGTAGACCATCAGCGAGAGCAGGGCGTCACGGCAGGACGCCCGGTCGCGTGCGTCACAGGTGACGATGGGGACGGATTCGCTGAGGGCCAGTGCGGTGCGCAGTTCTGGTACGGGGTACTGGGGAGCGTCCGGGAAGGTGTTGACGGCGACGACGAACGGGACCCGGCGGTCCTCGAGGCGGGTGATGACCTCGAAACAGACCTCGACCCGGCGGGTGTCGACGAGGACGACGGCGCCGAGCGCGCCCTCGAAGATCCCGTTCCACAGGAACCAGAAGCGTTCCTGTCCCGGGGTGCCGAAGAGGTAGAGGATCAGCTCCCGGTTGATGCTGATCCGGCCGAAGTCCATCGCGACGGTCGTGGTGTTCTTGCCCGCGACGCCGGGATTGTCGTCGATCCCGACGCCCGCCTGGGTCATGCGTTCCTCGGTGGTCAGCGGCGGGATCTCGCTCACCGAACCGACCATGGTCGTCTTGCCGACGCCGAAGCCGCCGACGATCACGACCTTGACGCCTCTGGAGCCGTGCGGCAGCAGCAGGTCGGTGCCGCCCGCGCCCGGCGCGGGCGCGTCAGAGCTTACGTAGTCCATGGATCACCGCCTCCAGTAGGCCGCGGTCGGGGTACGCCGCGACGGGCACGGGTGCAATGGCCTCGACACGTTCGTCCTCGACGAGTTGGGACAACAACACGGTGACGACGCTGAACGGCAGGCTGAGGTGCGCGGACACCTCGGCCACCGACAGCGGGTACTCGCACATCGAGAGGATCGCCGCCTGCTCGGGCTGCATCGCGGGGTCGGGCTGGGCCCTGGACGCGATCAGCGTGACGAGGTCGAACGCCTTGGCCAGGGAATCCGGGCCACCGGTAATGACGTAGAGCGGAACGGGAGTGCCTTCGTCCCAGCGGGACTGGTTCTCCGATGTCACATCGCCTGCCGGACGTCATCACGGGGCGGGCTGGTCATGTGCTGGCCGATCCGCACGACCAGGGTCCGCATGCGGTCGCCGAGCAGTCCGGCGTCGACCTCGGCGTCGGCGAGCACCGCGAGGTACGCCCCGGGGCCGGCCGCCATCATGGAGAAGTACCCGCCGTCGGCCTCGATCCCGACCATCCGCGTCGAGCCGTCCCCGTGCGGGAACATCTGCGCGATGGCCTTGGCGAGGCTCTGGATGCCGGAGCAGGCGGCCGCGATGGCGTCGGCGGTGTCGGGAGCCGTGTTCGCCTGTCCGATGCACAGGCCGTCGGACGACAGGACGACGACGTGCCGTACGTGCGGGACGCCGCCCAGGAGCTCCGTGAGCATCCAGTCGATGTTGGGCAGTGGCTGCATGTTAATCGACCTCATCTGACGGCTTGCTGTCGGACGGCTGGCTGGGTGGAGCGGTGGGTTCGGCGGCTGTGCGCCGCTCGCCGTTGAACGCCTCCCACATCAGACCCGGTTGGGGGGACGACGTGCCGGAGGGCCGCCGGGTGACGGGCGGAGCCGTGCCGGGCGCGGGGGGCGTGCGGACGAGCGGCGTCGGTACGGGGGACTCCCGGCGCCGCCGGGGGAGCCCGTTGACGGTCGTGCCGGTCTCACCGGCGTCCGGCACGGCGTCGACCGGGACGGCGGGCGCGGGCGCGGGTGCCGGTGCCGGTACGGGCGCGGGCGCCGACAGGGGCCGCGTACGGATCGGGCCGCCCGGGTGCTTGCGGACGGGCTGCGGGGTCCGCACGAGGGGCTGGGGAACCGTGGTGATCAGGCGCCGGGGGACGAGCACGACGGCCCGTACGCCGCCGTAGGCGGAGGTGCGCAGATCGACCACGCAGCCGTGCTCGCGGGCCAGCCGGCTCACGACGGGCAGGCCGAGCTGGGTCACCTCGCCCAGGCCCGACATCAGGTTGCCCCGTGCCGCCTGCGCCATGACGCGCTCGATGCGGTGGCGGACCTCCTCGGTGAGTCCGACCCCGCGGTCCTCGATCTCGATCGCGACGCCGGTGGGCACCTCGCTCGCGGTCACCTCGACCGGGGTGTGCGGCGGCGAGAACGTGGTGGCGTTGTCGAGCAGTTCGGCGAGCAGGTGGATCAGCGGCTCGGCGCCGGGGCCGATCACGGCCACCTCCGTCACCGACTGCAGCTTCACGCGCGGGAAGTCGACGATGCGGGACATGGCGCCGCGCAGCACGTCGTAGAGCGGGATCGCCCTCGACCACTGGCGCCCGGGCCGGGCGTCGCCCAGGACCGCGATGCTGGCGGCGAGGCGGCCGATCAGGGCGTTGCGGTGGTCGATGCCCTGCAGGCCGCGGGAGACCACGAGGTCCGTGCCGTGCAGGATCTGCATGGCGTGGAGGTCCTTGGCGAGCTGGTGCACGATCGCCTGCATCCGGCGGGCGACCGCCACCAGGGCCCGCTGGGAGGAGTCCCGGGTGCTCTCCTCGGTCTCCACGGCTTCGAGGAGCGTCCGCAGGGCTTCTCGGAGCGCCTCGGCGAACTCGGGGTCGAGATGTTCCCCGAAGGCGGCCGAGTGCAGGATCTCCGAGGCGGGTTCGCCCTTCTTCAGGCGGGCGACGGCCGCCGGCAGGAGCGACTCGGCCATCCACACGGTGGTGGACCGCTGATCGGCCAGACGCCCGAGCAGCGCGGCCTCGCGCCCCGCGTAGTACTCCTGGGTGTCGGCGGACGCCCGCGCGTACCGGACCGCCTCCGCCGACCGCAGCCGGTGCACGGTCGCGGCCGAGGTGACGACCGTCAGGGCGACCGCGGCGAGTCCGTACCAGGCGAGCGGTGACCGTATCTGCGCCGGGGAGAAGAGCAGCCCTATGGCGAGGGCGACAGCCAGGGTTCCGGGAGGGATGAGCCAAACCGGAGCCACTGCACGCGGCAGGGCTCTGGAAGTCGAACCTGCACGAACCATCAAGGGGGTCCCTAAACAGTCTGGAAATGAGCGGACTGCGGCGCCTGATTCAGCGTTCATGACTCGCTGTGAGCGCAGCGCAACACATGTGGGGAGCATAGTCAGTTCGGGTTTGACTTGTGACCTCGATGGAGGGGAAGCCTCCATCAATCAATTCAGGATCATGAAGAGGTGAATTGTGATCTGAAATTGAAAGCAAATGATCAGAATGCGACGCCTGATGAGTGATGCTCGCGCGGGTCGGCGAGTGGCTGGGCCGCCGCGCGGAAGGCCCGGCCGATACTCCGGCCATGACACCAGCCCGTACCACCTCGCGGTCGCGCCTCGCCCTCGTCACCGCCCTCACGCTCGTCGCCCTCGGCGCCCCGGTCACGAGCGCCGGCGGCGCGACGGGCGAGGGCGGCGGCCACCACCGGAACTGCACCGGTTCGCGACCGCCTCACCACGGCCCGGCCGCCGAGATCCTGCGGATCGCCGAGAAGGCCAGGAAGGACATGGACCTCAAGTCCGTCATCCTGCGGGTCTCCGTCGACGGCCGCGAGGTGATCACCACCGCGCTCGGCGAGTCCATGACCGGCGTCCCGGCCGACCCCGCCATGCACTTCCGCAACGGCAACATCGCGATCAGCTACCTGGGCACGGCCCTCCTGCGCCTGGTCGACCAGGGCCGGGTCGGTCTCGACGACACGGTCGAGCGCTGGCTGCCCGGCCTGCCGCACGCCGAGAAGATCACCCTGCGCATGCTGGGCGCGTCCACCACCGGCCTCGTCGACTACGTCCGCCTCCCCGCGTTCCAGAAGGCCGTCGGCGCCAACCCGTTCCGCCAGTGGACGGCCGACGAGGTGGTGGACCTCGCGACCCATGAGGACCGCTGGTACGACCCCGGGACCAACTGGAGCTACTCCCACGCCAACTTCGTCCTCCTCGGCGCCGCCCTCGAGAAGATCACCGGGACCCGCCTGGACCACCTGATCCGGCAGGAGGTCACCGGCCCGCTCGGGCTGCGCGAGACCCGCAACGCCTACACCCCCGACATCCCGGAACCCGTCCTGCACGCCTTCGACTCCGACCGCGGGATCTACGAGGAGTCGACCTTCTGGAACCCCTCCTGGACCACCGCTCCCGGCGCGGTCGAGACCACCGACATCTGCGACCTCGAACGCTCGGCCGGCGGCCTCGGCTCCGGCGAGCTGCTCTCCCCGTCCTCGTACCGGGAACTGCTGAACCCCGGGACGGTGGGCCTCGGCCACCCCACCAAGAAGTGCCCTTCGAACGTCTGTCTGAAGCAGACCGAAGCCACCCACGACGGCCTGGGCATCCTCGTCCTCGGCGACTGGATCTCCCAGCACCCGCTCTTCTTCGGCTACTCCGCGTCCATGGCCTACCTGCCGTCCGAGCGCCTGTCCATCGCCGTCTCGACCACGCAGGGCCCCCATAGCGGCGACGGCCACACCGCCCATCTGATCACCCAGCGCATCGCGGCCGCCCTGACCCCCGGACACCCGATCCCCGACTTCGGCTAGGGCGGGCCGGCCCCCTCCGACGGCTGTGGCGCGCTACGGCCGCGGCGCGAGCCGCTCGACCGCGACGAGCGCCGCGTCGTCGCCCAGGTGGCCGCCCGCGTACGCCTGGAGGTCGGCCCGCAGACGGCCCAGCAGCGTCGTCGGGTCGTCCCCCGCCCAGGCCGCGAGCCGCTCCGCCAGCGGGTAGAAGGCGCGCGAGTGGTCGCGGGCCTCGACGACGCCGTCGGTGTACAGCAGCAGCACGTCGCCGACGCCGAAGGGGAAGGTCTCCACCGTCACATCGGGGGAGAGGACGTCGGACAGTCCCAGCGGGGGGCTCGCGTCGGCCGAGTCGAGCGTGACCACCCGCCCGTCGCGCAGGAGCAGCGGCGGCGGGTGGCCGCAGTTCACGAGCCGCACCACCGGCTCGCGGTCCGGGATGTCGAGCACCAGCGCGGTGACGAAGGCCTCGTCCGTGTGGGCCGCCGCCTCCTCGGCCGCGGATCCCGTCCCCTGTGCCCCGGCGTCCTCCTCCTCCGCCGAGCCGACGCCCTCCTCCAGGTGCCCGATGAGGTCCGGCAGCTCGGGCTCGCGGCGGGCGGTGACCCGGAAGGCGCCCAGGACGAGTGACGCCTCGCTGATCGCGTCGAGCCCCTTGCCCCTGGCGTCCCCGATCAGCAGCCGGGTCCCGTCCGCCGTACGGGCCGCCGCGTACAGGTCGCCGCCCATCTGCGCCTCCTCCTCGGCCGCCAGGTACACCGAGGCGATGCGCAGCGGGCCGGACCGCTGGGGGAGGGGGCGCAGGACGACGTTCTGAGCGGCGTGGGCGATGGACCGCAGCCGGGTCATCCGGCTCTCGTCCCGCTCCCGCAGATGGGCGAAGAAGGTCGCGATGACCGAGATCAGCACCAGCGCGACGATCTGGTACGTGTGGTTCAGGTCCGTGAGGGTCGTCCGCGTGACCGCCACCACCGTCTGGGCGAGGACCGCGACCGCACCGACGAAGGCCGTCATGCGCGGGCCCGCGAAGGACGCCGTCACCGCCGGCGCGGCGATCAGGAACGGCCCCAGATGGACGTCGGGAGGGGCCAGGACGTCCACCACGGTGACCGCCACGATGAGCGCGAAGGACGCGGCGAGCAGCAGCCGGTGCCGGGGACGGCCGGGCGCGGAGCTTCGCTGGCGGGGGTCCATGTGAAAGGCATACCTCAGGCGGCGGGGCATGTCCTGTCGCCGGGCCACCGGCGCGGTGCGGAGCGCCGGGGACGCGGCCGCGCGGGCGGGCGACGCGACGCGGCTTTCCGTGTTCGGTTGACCACGCAATCGGCGGACGGCAAGCTGAGCGCCAGTCAATTCGTGTGACGTGGGGGAGAATTGAGCGGGACAGCACATCACATCGGGCCGGACTCGGCGCCCGATCGGTACCGCCTGCTGCGTTCCATCGGTCGAGGTGGCGAGGCCGTGCTCTATCTCGCGGAGATCGAGCTGGCGGGCGGGACGGAGCCCGTCGTCGTCAAGGTGCTCGACTCCAAGACGACGATCACGCCCGAGCTGTTCGAGCGGGCGAGCCAGAAGTGGAACGAGCAGGCCGAGCTGCTGCGCTTCGTCCACCGCCCCGGCGTCGTCGGCGTGCGGGAGCACTTCCAGGGGCCGCCGATCCACCGGCCCGGCGAGGCGGGCACGCTCAGCGGGCGGGCGCTCGTCCTGGTCATGAACCATGTCGACGGCCTCGACCTGCGCGACTGGCGGGACGAGCGCACCCTCGCCACCCCCGCCGAGCGCCGCGAGGTCATGCGGACGCTCGAACAGCTCGCCGACGTCCTCGACTGGCTGCACTCGGGCAAGGCCACCCCCTCCGGCCGCACCGTCGTCCACGGCGACCTCTCGCCCGGCAACGTGATGGTCGACCGGCACGGCCAGGCCACGCTCGTCGACTTCGGTCTGAGCAAGCTGACCGCCGACCACCAGACCGCCGAGGTCTGGTTCACTCCCGGGTACGCGGCGCCCGAGGTCTTCGAGGGCAAGCGGACGCCCGGCTCCGACCGGTACGCGTTCGGCGCGATCACCTACTTCCTGCTCAGCGGGCAGGCCCCGCCGCCCGCGCCCGAACAGCTGGCGCAGGCGTTCCTGTCCCTCCCGCAGATCGCCGCCCTGCCGGCCGAGCAGCAGGGCCGGATCGCCGCGATCACCGCCGCCGATCCCGACCGGCGCCCGCTGAGCCTCTCGGCCTGGGTGAAGGACGTACGGCACGGGGTGGCGTCCACGACCACCGCGTCCCGGTCCGCGGGCGTCCAGGACGCCGTCCCGCCGGCCCCTGCGGCCGCACCGCCGCCGCCTGCCGGTCCGCCCCCGGCCGCCGCCGCGCCCCCGGCCGGCTTCGGACCGGCGTACGCGCCTTCGCCGCCGGGCGCGGGGGTTCCGGCCGGCGGGACGCCCACCGCGGGCATGCCGCAGTACGGGGCGACCGCGGCCACGCCGACGCCCACGTCCGAGCGGCCGCGCCGCAGGCGCCGCGGCCTGCTCGTCGGAGCCGTCGCCGGGGTCGTGCTGATCGCCGTCGTCGCCGTCGCCGGCGTCCGGCTCCTCGGCGACAGGAAGCAGGACGACCCCGCCAAGTCCGCGGACGCCCCGTCCAGCTCGGCCCCCGCCACCACCGAGCCCACCCCGGATCCGACCACCGAGAGCCCCACGTCCGACCCCAGCGACACGCCCGGCGACACCGGGACCGCCGACCCGGACACGTCCGGCAGTCCGTCCTACGACCCGGGCTCGCTGCCCGACGTGCCCGTGGCGGACCTGACCACGCTGTCGTCGGTCAGCGAGCCCGACTCCTTCACGGTCGGCCCCGCCAAGATCAATACCAAGGAGTACGGGACGGCGCTGCTCGGCGACTGCTACAACGGCGCGTACGTCGAGTACGACCTGAACCGCGAGTGACAGACGTTCGAGTTCACCGCGGGCATCGACGACGGATCGAAGATCGAGACGGCCCGCATCGTGGTCTCCGTGGACGACCAGCCGGCCCTGTTCAACGAGACCGTGCAGCTCGGCAAGCCCATCTCCCGCACCCTGAAGATCACCGGGGCACTCCGGCTGCGCCTGAAGGTCGAGTCCTCCTCCTGCTCCGACGAGGGCAACGGCGTCATCGCCGCGCCGACGCTGCGCCGCTAGGAGCAGCCGTCACCCCGGGCATCCGGGCCCTGCTTGTCGCGGCGCGGATGCCGTCTCATATTTCGGCGCCGCAGGCTTGACCTATCGGCCTGCGGCGACGTACTTTCGGCGAACCGACTCGTGAGCCGTGGAAAGGGGGCGAAGTCGGATGTCGATCTTCTCCGACCTGCACCGCCTCGCTCTGCGGACCGCCTGGGTTCCGGGTCGCGTCGCGCACGGCTGCTGAGCAGCCCTTTTCCGGTGTGCCCTCTTGCGGCCCCGGCATTTTCTGATTTCTGTCATCTGATTTCTGGCATCTGACTTCTGTCACCGTTTCCGCACATCCACAGCGCCTCCCCGCGTACCGGTGTGTGATCCGGGTTCCTGAGCTGCGCCAGCGAAATAGAAGGCTCCTTAAATGGCGACTAGGCTAAATCGAACGACCGTGCACCGAAATGGGGACATGTCATGGTAGAGGCACGGATCACGGTCAATGGGAAAGAAGCACCGATCTCACCTGCTTCGCCCCACACGACGGTCCTCGACTTCCTGCGCGACCGAGGCCTGACCGGCACCAAGGAAGGCTGTGCCGAGGGCGAGTGCGGCGCGTGTTCGGTCCTGGTCGCCCGTCCCGGAGTGAACAAGCCCACCGACTGGGTGGCGGTCAACGCCTGTCTGGTGCCGGTCGCGGCGCTCGACGGTCAGGAGATCGTCACCGCCGAGGGCCTCGCCACGCCCGGCGAGGACGGCACACCGCCCACGCTGCACCCGGTGCAGGAGGAGATGGCAGTCCGCGGTGGCTCCCAGTGCGGCTACTGCACGCCGGGATTCATCTGCAGCATGGCGTCGGAGTACTACCGGCCCGACCGCTGCGCGCACGGCGAGCCGGACGCGGACGGCGCTGACGGCGTCGACGCCGAGCACGGCCCGAACGGCTTCGACCTGCACTCGCTGAGCGGAAACCTCTGTCGCTGTACCGGCTACCGGCCGATCCGCGACGCCGCCTTCGCCGTCGGCGAGCCCGCCGAGGACGACCCCTTCGCGCAGCGGCGCGACCAGGAGCCGCCCGCTCCGGTCGCCACCGACTACACCCGGGACGGCAGCACGTTCCTGCGGCCCGCCACCCTCGGCGAGGCGCTGCAGGTGCTGCGCGAGCGGCCCGACGCGGTGCTGGTCTCCGGCAGCACCGACTTCGGCGTCGAGGTGAACATCCGTTCCCGCCGCGCGAGTTGCGTGGTCGCCATCGACCGGCTGCCCGAACTGCGCGAGCTGCGCGTCGAGTCCGACCACATCGAGATCGGCGCGGCCGTCACGCTCACCGAGATCGAGCGCCGCCTGGACGGCGAAGTCCCGCTGCTCGCCGAGCTGTTCCCGCAGTTCGCCTCCCGGCTCATCCGTAACAGCGCCACCCTCGGCGGCAACCTCGGTACCGGCTCCCCGATCGGTGACAGCCCGCCGGTGCTGCTCGCGCTCGAGGCGTCGCTGGTGCTCGCCGGCGCCGACGGCGAGCGCGTGGTCCCGCTGGCGGAGTACTTCACCGGCTACCGGCAGAGCGTGCGCCGCCCCGACGAGCTGATCCGCGCCGTGCGCGTCCCGCTGCCGCTGTCGCCCGTAACGGCCTTCCACAAGATCGCCAAGCGCCGCTTCGACGACATCTCCAGCGTCGCGGTCGCCTTCGCGCTCGACATCGAGGACGGCATCGTCCGCAAGGCGCGCATCGGCCTGGGCGGCGTGGCCGCCACCCCGATCCGCGCGCTCGCCACCGAGGCCGCCCTGGAGGGCAGGCCGTGGTCGGCGGAGACCGTCGAGGCCGCGGCCCGCGAGCTGCGCTCCGAGGGCACGCCGATGGACGACCACCGCGCCAGCGCCCTCTACCGCTCCGCGATGCTCGGCCAGAGCCTGAAGAAGCTGTACGCCCAGACCACCGAGGCGGTGTCGTCATGAGTCATCTGTCCGAGCGTCCCGAGAAGCCCGTCGTCGGCGTATCGATGCCGCACGAGAGCGCCAACCTGCACGTCACCGGCACCGCGCTCTACACCGACGACCTGGTCTACCGGACCAAGGACGTCCTGCACGCCTACCCGGTCCAGGTCATGAAGGCGCACGGCCGGATCACCGCGCTGCGCACCGAGCCCGCGCTCGCCGTGCCCGGTGTGGTCCGCGTGCTGACCGGCGCCGACGTGCCCGGCGTCAACGACGCCGGCATGAAGCACGACGAGCCGCTCTTCCCCGACGAGGTCATGTTCCACGGCCACGCCGTGGCCTGGGTGCTCGGCGAGACCCTGGAGGCGGCCCGGCTCGGTGCGGCGGCCGTCGAGGTGGAGCTCGACGAGCTGCCCTCGCTGATCACGCTGCAGGACGCGATCGAGGCCGAGAGCTTCCACGGCGCCCGGCCCCTGATGGAGACCGGTGACATCGACGCCGGCTTCGCCGACTCCGCGCACGTGATCACCGGCGAGTTCCAGTTCTCCGGCCAGGAGCACTTCTACCTCGAGACCCACGCGGCGCTGGCCCAGGTCGACGAGAACGGCCAGGTGTTCATCCAGAGCAGCACCCAGCACCCGTCGGAGACGCAGGAGATCGTCTCGCACGTGCTCGGCGTGCCCGCCCACGAGGTGACGGTGCAGTGCCTGCGGATGGGCGGCGGCTTCGGCGGCAAGGAGATGCAGCCGCACGGCTTCGCGGCCATCGCCGCGCTCGGCGCCAAGCTGACCGGCCGGCCCGTCCGCTTCCGGTTCAACCGGACCCAGGACCTCACCATGTCCGGCAAGCGGCACGGCTTCCACGCCACGTGGAAGATCGGCTTCGACGCCGAGGGCCGCATCCAGGCCCTCGACGCCACGCTGACCGCGGACGGCGGCTGGAGCCTGGACCTGTCCGAGCCGGTGCTCGCCCGCGCGCTGTGCCACATCGACAACACGTACTGGATCCCCAACGCGCGCGTCGCCGGTCGCATCGCGAAGACCAACACGGTCTCGAACACCGCCTTCCGCGGCTTCGGCGGACCCCAGGGCATGCTGGTCATCGAGGACATCCTCGGCCGCTGCGCGCCGCAGCTCGGCCTGGACCCCATGGAGCTGCGGGAGCGCAACTTCTACCAGCCGGGCCAGGGCCAGACGACGCCGTACGGCCAGCCGGTCACGCAGGCCGAGCGGATCTCCACCGTCTGGCAGCAGGTCCAGAACGAGGCCGGCATCGCCGACCGCAAGCGCGAGATCGCGGCCTTCAACGCCGCGCACCCGAACACCAAGCGGGCGCTCGCGATCACCGGCATCAAGTTCGGCATCTCGTTCAACCTCACCGCCTTCAACCAGGGCGGCGCGCTGGTGCTGATCTACAAGGACGGCTCCGTCCTGATCAACCACGGCGGCACCGAGATGGGCCAGGGCCTGCACACCAAGATGATGCAGGTGGCCGCGACCACGCTGGGCATCCCGCTGCACAAGGTGCGCCTCGCCCCGACGCGTACCGACAAGGTGCCCAACACCTCCGCCACCGCGGCCAGCTCCGGCGCGGACCTCAACGGCGGGGCGATCAAGAACGCCTGTGAGCAGCTGCGCGACCGCCTGCTGCAGGTGGCCGCGAGCCAGCTGGGCGGGAACGCCTCGGACGTCCGCATCGTCGAGGGCGTCGCCCGCGTCCTGGGCAGCGACAAGGAGCTGGCCTGGGACGACCTGGTGCACACCGCGTACTTCCAGCGGGTGCAGCTGTCGGCCGCCGGCTACTACCGGACCGAGGGGCTGCACTGGGACGCGAAGTCCTTCCGCGGCTCCCCGTTCAAGTACTTCGCCCACGGCGCTGCCGCGACCGAGGTGGAGGTGGACGGCTTCACCGGCGCGTACCGCATCCGGCGCGTCGACATCGTGCACGACGTCGGCGACAGCCTGTCCCCGATGATCGACATCGGTCAGGTCGAGGGCGGTTTCGTGCAGGGCGCGGGCTGGCTGACGCTGGAGGACCTGCGCTGGGACACCAGCGACGGCCCCAACCGCGGCCGGCTGCTGACCCAGGCCGCGAGCACGTACAAGCTGCCGAGCTTCTCCGAGATGCCGGAGGAGTTCAACGTCACGCTGCTGGAGAACGCCACCGAAGAGGGCGCCGTGTACGGCTCCAAGGCCGTGGGCGAGCCGCCGCTCATGCTGGCGTTCTCGGTGCGGGAGGCGCTGCGGCAGGCCGCCGCGGCGTTCGGACCCGCCGGCGTCAGCGTCGACCTCGCCTGCCCGGCGACGCCGGAGGCGGTGTACTGGGCCGTCGAGGCGGCCCGTGAGAGCGACGTGCGGGGCAGCGAGCCCCGTGCGGAAGCAAACGCCCTGAGCCATGCCTGACATGACCTGGGTCGCCGCGGTCGCGCGGTTGCGAGCTCGCCGGGAACCCGGCGTGCTCGTGACCGTCGCGACCGTGCGCGGTCACGCACCACGCAAGGCCGGCGCCAAGCTCGTCGTGGGCCGGACCGGGGCCTGGGGCTCCATCGGCGGCGGCAACATCGAGGCCGTCGCGATCGACCGGGCCCGCGAGCTGATCGAGAAGTCCGACGCGGAGCCGGAGCTCATGGAGTTCGCCCTGAACGACAAGGTCACCGGCCGGCACGGGGTGCAGTGCTGCGGCGGCGCCGTCTCCGTCTTCCTCGAACCGCTGCCGGTGGTCCCGGCGGTGGCGATCTTCGGCATCGGGCACGTCGGCCTCGAACTGGCCCGCCTCCTGGCCCGCCACGACATCGACCTGCATCTGACGGACAGCCGCGCCGAGATGCTCGCCGAGGAACGGCTCGACGTGCTCACGGCGGACGCGGTCGCGCAGGTCCACGTGCACCACACCCCCCTCCTCCCGGAGGAGGTGCTCGAAGAGCTGGCACCCGGCACCCACGTCCTGATCATGACCCACGACCACGCCGAGGACGCCGCGCTCTGCGACGCCGCCCTGCGGACCCCGGGTCTCGGCTCGATCGGCCTGATCGGCTCGGCCGCCAAGTGGACGCGCTTCCGCCAGCGCCTGGCCAACGAGGGCGGCCACGACGCCGCCACCATCGACCGGATCAAGACCCCGATCGGCCTCTCCGGGATCACCGGCAAGGAACCCGCCACGATCGCGGTGAGCGTCGCGGCCGACCTGCTCCTGACCTTCGAGCGCGAGAACCGCTGACCTCCCCCCGTCGCGGAGGCCGGGGAGCCTGCGGACCGGCGGGAGAGGAGTGCCCGCTTCCGATTCGATCAAGGGGCGACCTGTGGCGTAAACCGGTGACCGGCCCGTGTGCGACGTACGCGGCCGTCGGTCACTGAGCTCAGGAGTTCCCCGGATGCGTTTCGGTCTGCTCGGCCCTCTCACGGTGCACGGTGCCGCCGGTCCTCTGGTCATCGGCAGTACGAAGGTCCGGACCGTCCTGGGCATTCTGCTCCTGAGGCGCGGCCGGGTGGTCTCCGCCGACGAGCTCAGGACCGCGCTGTGGGGAACCGCCCCGCCCGCGACGGCGGCGAGTTCGCTCCACAACCACGTCGCGCGGCTGCGCAGGGCACTGGGACCGGACGATGCCGGCCGCCTCCGGTCGGTCCCGACCGGATACGTCCTGGACGTGGCGCACGGCGCGCTCGACAGCGACGCGCACGAGGACCTGCTGAGCACCGCCCGGGCCGCCCGGCTCCGCGAGGACTGGGAGGACGTACGCCGTGCGTGCGTGTCCGCGCTGGCACTGTGGCGGGGAAGCCCGCTCGCGGACCTGCCCGGACTCGGCCACAGTCCGCTGTACGGGCCGGGTCTCCAGGCCCTGGACGAGGCCAGGCTCGTCGCCCTCGAATGGCGCTGCGAGGCCGATCTGCGGCTCGGCCGGTACGAGGCCCTGGCCGCCGAGCTGCCCACGATCACGGAGCAGTACCCGCTGCGGGAGGGCTTCCACCGCCATCTGATGATCGCGCTGCACCGCACCGACCGCCAGGCGGAGGCCCTGGCGGTCTTCCACCGGCTCCGCGGAACCCTGGCCGACGAACTCGGCGTGGATCCCGGCCACGCCGTGCAGGAGGCGCTGGCGGAGATCCTGCGGGGCGCCGACGGCCACGCCCGGCCCGCGAGGAGGGCCGCGCCCACCCCGCGCGATGCCGCACCGGGTCCGGCGGAGACCGCCGGCGCCCGCCGCGGTCCGGTGCCCGCCGGAGGCCGTATACCCGCCCAACTTCCCCCCGCCTCCCGCTACTTCTCGGGCCGGCGGGCGGAGCTCGCCCGGCTCGACGCGCTGCTCGACGACGCCCGCCGGCCCGGTGGCAGCGGTCCGATCGTGCTCTCCGGCCCCGGGGGCGTGGGCAAGACGACCCTCGCGGTGCACTGGGCGCACCGGGTCCGCGCGGACTTCCCCGACGGGCAGCTCCATCTCGACCTGCGCGGCTTCGGGCCCGAGGGCTTCGCGGTCCCAGCGCACAGCGCCCTGCGGAGCCTCCTTGAAGGGCTCGGCGTCCCCAGGGCCCGGATGCCGGCATCCCCGGAGGCCCGCACCGCCCTCTTCCGCACGCTGACCGACGGACGCCGCCTGCTGATCCTGCTCGACAACGCCCGCGACGCCGCACACGTACGGCCGCTGCTGCCGGGATCGGCGACCAGCCTGACCCTCGTGACGAGCAGGGACCAGCTCCTCGGCCTCGTCGCCGTCGAAGGCGCCCACCCCGTCACCCTGGACGTGCTGCCGCCCGACGAGGCGCGCGAGCTGCTCACCGCCCGCGTCGGCCACGACCGCGCCGCGGCCGACCCGCGCGCGGTCGACGAGGCCGTCGCGCTGACCGCGCGGCTCCCCCTGGCCCTGGCCGTGGTGGGCGCCCGTGCGGCGGTCATCCCCACTCTGTCCCTGAGCCGGCTCGTCGAACATCTGCGGCACGCCTGCGGTCTCGACGCCTTCGCCGGGAACGACGCCGTCAGCGACGTCCGCGCGGTGCTCTCCTGGTCCTACGAGACGCTGGGCCCCGCCACCGCCCGCCTCTTCCGCCTGCTCGCCGTCCACCCCGGGCCCAGCGTCACCGTGGCCCTGGCCGCCAGCCTCGCCGCCGTCCCACGGCCCCGAGCGCACGCGCTGCTGACCGAACTGGCCCAGGCCAACCTCGTCACCGAGGACGCGGACGGCCGGTACGCCTTCCACGACCTCCTGCGCGCCTTCGCGACGGAGCTCGGCGAACGGACCGACTCCGCGGCGAGCCGGCTCTCCGCGCTCAGACGCGTGACCGAGCACTGTCTCCGCACCGCCCAGCGGGGCGCCCTCCTCATGGATCCCCAGCTCGTCCCCCTCGATCTGCCCCCGAGGGCCGGACGGGGCGTGCGCCCCGAGCACCTCGCGGACGCCACGCAGGCCAGGGAATGGTTCGCGGCCGAACACGCGGCCCTGGTGCAGACCGTCTCCCGCGCCGGTGAGGCCGGTCTCGCCCTCGCGTGCTGGCAGCTGGCCCACGCACTGAAGACGCATCTGCTCTGGGGTGGGCACTGGGCGGACGGGGCGCTCGTCCAGACCGTCGCCCTGAAGGCGGCGGAGCGCCTGGGCGACCCGACGGCCCGGGCGCAGGCGCACCGCGAACTGGGCGCGGCCCTGCGCCGGAGCGCCCCGGAGGCCGAGGCCCATCTGCGCCGGGCACTCGACCTGTTCACCGCCGAGGGGGACCTGCTCGGCCAGGCGGACGTCCATCTCGACCTCGCGGGGCGGTACGAACGGCAGCAGTGCCCCGAGGAAGCGCTGCGCCACAACGAGCGGGCCCTCGCGCTCTTCCAGATCCTGGGCCACCGGAGCGGTGAGGCCAGAGCCCTGAACAACGTCGGCCGTGTCCACGCCCTGCTCGGCAACCACGCCGAAGCCCTGGCCATGTGCGACGCCGCCCGCGCGGTCTTCGAGGAGCTCGGCGACCGGCGCAGCCTGGCCCTGACCTGGGACGGCATCGGCGCGGTGCACCAGAGCTCGGGCGCCCCGGAGCGGGCGGCGCACTGTTTCCGGCTCGCGGCGGAGGCACTGCGCGAGGCCGGCTCCGCCTACGACGAGGCCGTCTCGCTCGACCACCTCGGCGACGCGGAGCAGGCGGCCGGTCGCTTTGGGGCGGCCCGGGAGGCATGGCGACGGGCCTCGGAGCTGCTCGAATCGCTCCGGCACGACGACGCCGAGGCCGTGCGCCGCAAGCTGGAGCACCGCTGACGACACCGTAAGTGCCGTTCGTTGGCGGGCTGTTGGTGATCCGTTGGACCGCACTGCGACGATCATGCGGACGGCCGCCGACAGCACCGCCGACGCCGTCGCCCTCAACGGAGCCGAGTGACGACGGAGCAGACCCAGCCCGTCCTCGCGGACCCGCGCGACGCGTCGGGTCCGCGAGGTGTGCCCGTCCGCCTCACCACGGATCACGGGTCGGCGGCGCATGCGGGACGGGCCGCGCGCCGGCGCTGTGATCGCGGCTCCCTTCGCCTCGTCACAGAAGGAACGACCAGTGCTATCCATACGAAGAGCCCGGGTACCGCTCGCGGCTCTGGCGAGCGGAGTCCTCGTCGCCGGACTGGTGCAGACCCAGTCCTGGGCCACGACACCGGACCCCGCCCCGCAAGCGGCGACGGCCTCCGTGTCCCCGGCCGCGGCCGGACCGGCCACGGTGGCTCCGGCCGCCCGCGACCAGGTCCTGGGCAAGGGTTGGCGGGAGTCCCGCGACCTCGCCTGGACCACGACCGGCGACGCCCGGGGATTCCATCTCCTGACCGCCCGCCGGCAGGACGGCTACACCTGGCGGACCACCGCCACCCTCTCGGAGCCCGGCTTCGACACGGACGCCTGGATCGGCAACGCGTGCGTCACCGGCTCCGGACGTCGCGCCGTCGTCGTCTACGCGCCCCGCACGTTCACGAACGACCAGCAGCTGATGTCCCGCGGCGGGTTCACCGCCATCGTCGACCTGCCCTCGGGCAAGGTCACCAAGCTCGACATCCAGGCCTCCCTCTCGTACTACAACCCCGGCTGCGGTACGGACGAGCGGGCGGTCCTGACCCAGTCGGGGACCGACGACCGGCCCGGCACACGCCTGGTCGTCGTCGACGCCGCGACCGGCGCCCTGGCGCCCGCCATCCTCTCCAAGCAGCAGCTCACCTCGGCGGTTCCGGCCCGGGCCGGACAGGTCGTGGCGGCGGACGGACCGCACGTCGTCGCCCTCGACCGGCAGGGCCGCAGCCGCGTCATCGCCGACACCGACGCCGTGCCCTACCGCCTCGCCGCCGACCGCGCCGGCGGCGTCGTCTTCCTCGACCGGGGCGTCGGCAAGGCCCGGGGAACGACACGCGTCAAGCGGGCGGACGACCCGCCGACGGCCCAGGCCTCCCGCACCGTACGGAAGCCCGCGGTGCTCGCCGAGGGCGGTCTGACGACCACCGGTCTCACCGCCGGCGCCGGAACCGTGTACGTCACCGGCGACACGAAGCAGACGGCCGCCGCGCTGCCCGACGTCGTCCGCCGCCTCCCGGGCGTCTCCAAGCAGACCGTCGTCACCACGCACGGCGACGCCTGGGTCACCTCGACCCGCTGGGCCGACGGCCTGGACTCGCGCGTCCGGCCGAAGGACGCCGGGCAGCCGCGCAGCGTGGACATCGCCATGACCGTGCCCGCCACGGGACGTACGGTGACGTTCACCGTCGACCCCACCGCCCGGCAGAGCGCGTACGCCGCCGACGGACGGCAGCCGTCACCGCGCCTCACCGCACCGCGCGGGAGGGCCCGCAAGCAGCTCACCGGCACGGCGGCGCACCTGGCGGCGAGCGACCCGGCCAACCCGGTCGAGGACGAGCGCACCTGCTCCGTCCCGCGCAACGACCCGCGCAACCAGGCCATGCAGCCCAAGCCGCGCCAGGTGGAGTGGGCCGTCGACCAGGCGATCACGGGCAACCTCAACCTGAAGATCTCCCGGCCCGCCAACTGGAAGAACCTGGGCATGCCGGCGTACCAGCCGCAGAGCCTCTTCCTGAACCCGGCACTCGACGGCGGCGGCAGGGTCCCGGCCCAGGTCCTCCTGGGCCTCGCCTCCCAGGAGTCCAACATGTGGCAGGCCGCCCGTACGGCCGTGCCCGGCGTCACCGCCAACCCCCTGATCGGCAACTACTACGGCATCAACCTGTACGACGCCGACACGGGCAACGACTGGGACGTCGACTGGTCCAAGGCCGACTGCGGATACGGCATCACCCAGGTCACCGACCACATGCGCATGGCCGGACGCGAGGACGGGCACGGCGGAGCCGCCTGGCCCTACGACACGCAGCGGGCCGTCGCCCTCGACTACGCCACCAACGTGGCCGCAGGCCTGCAGATCCTCGCCGGCAAGTGGAACGAGACGCGCGCCGCGGGCATGAAGCTGAACGACGGAGCACCGTCCCGGATCGAGAACTGGTACTACGCCCTGTGGGCGTACAACTCCGGCTTCCACCCCCAGAGCGAGGCGGACGCCAACAGCGGTGCCTGGGGCCTCGGCTGGTTCAACAACCCGGCCAACCCGGAATGGGACGCCGGACGGCTGCCCTTCATGGAGAACGCCTCGGGAGGCGATGACGCCACCGCCGCGGCCCATCCCCAGCTGTGGCCCTATCCCGAGAAGGTGCTGGGCTTCGCCGCCCACCCGCCGGCCTATCTGGAGTCGCCCGGCAAGATGGTGGCCGGGTTCCGCGCCGCCTGGTGGAACGGCACCACGGCCGGCGTGAACGTCGCGGGCAGCGCCCTCAACAACCGTGCGCGCGTCAAGCCGCCGGAGGACATGTTCTGCGACTTCTCCAACAACTGCTTCCCGAACCTCATCTCCGACTCGGCGAGCAACACCACCAACACCACGGGCCCCTGCGGCCGCGTCGACTTCAAGTGCTGGTGGAACAAGTCCGCGGTGTGGAAGACGGACTGCTCCTACAGCTGCGGCAACGAGTTCCTGCGCTTCAACAACACGTACCCGGAGGAGGCGGACGGCACGGCCTACCCGCCGCGCTGCGGGGACTCCGGCCTGCCGGCCAACGCGCTGATCGTCGACGACGTCCCCACCAACGTCCCGTCGATCCGGCCCGACTGCCCCAAGTACTGGGACAGCCAGGGCACCTTCACCTTCACGTTCTCCAACAACGGCACGGAGACGGCCTACCCGGGCAAGGTGGACACCCACCAGCTCGGCGCGGGTCTCGGCGGCCACTTCTACTTCTCCCACACCCGGCGGGACGACCCCATGGGGCAGCGCCTCAAGGTCACGGGCACCTGGAAGCTGGGTCCGGCCATCGAGAAGGAGGCGCGGGTCTGGGTGCACCTGCCCGACCACGGGGCGCAGACCAAGGAAGCCCGCTACGAGATCAAGACGGCGAGCGGCTGGGTTCTCCGCGTGATGTCCCAGCCCGGTGACGGCAACCGCTGGGTGAGCCTGGGCGCCTACAAGTTCAACGGCATCGCGCCCGAGGTGCGCCTCTCCACCATCACCGCCAACGGGACGGGAGACGAGGACATCGCATGGGACGCCGTGGCGTTCGAGCCCGGTGACTTCACGCACATGCCCGAGATCTCCATGCCCGATCCCGACCCGAACGTGCCGGAACCCGACTTCGAGAACCAGGTGCCGAGGATCGACCCGAACGGGATGACCTCGTTCCTCACGCCCCAGAGGAAGCAGTGCGGCCCCAAGAGCGCCCGCGGTGTGCAGGAGTGCGTCACGGTCCGCCCGATGACCGAGCAGGACCAGGCGCGTCTCGGCGCCCAGGGGAACCGTGCGGTCGCGACGGCTCCGTACCTGCAGGCGTGGTGCGACCCGACGAAGGTGTCCGGCTACGCGAGAACGCGTCTCGGGAGCTGCAACGTCGCGACGGTACTGGCGGAGTTCTCGGTGAACGGCTCGCCGATCGGCGTCGCCGAGTTCGCCATGGTTCACGAGTACCAGACGAAGAGCAAGTCCAAGTACTTCACCGAGATGCTGTCCCTGCAGGCGATCAACATTCCGCCGAGTCTCGGTGCCGTGACGCTCAAGGACTGGACGTCCGACTGCGCTCCCTACTGTGACACCTCGCCCGCGTCCTGGGACATGGTGACCGCATGGGCGCCCGGCGACACCCACATGGCACAGGGCGTTCGCTCCCACACCTGGACCAACACCAAGCTGGGCGACTGGAACAACATCGACATCTACTCGTCGCTCGACTTCACGGCGGCGACCGTGCCGAACGGCCAGGTCGTGAAGAAGGCCATGTGGCACCACCTCGGTGAGATCCGCTGTGACTCGCTCTTCCCCAAGAACAGCGAGGGCTGCGTCTTCCCGAAGTACACGCCCACCCTGTCCATCCCCACCAAGAAGTACCCGGCCGCCGCGGCCTACTACTGGCTGATCCGCGAGAAGCTGGCCGGCCACCCGGGCAGCACCAAGTACAACAAGCCGCTCCACAAGGAGGGCGTCGACACCGTCGCGGACCGGAACCGGGCCGTCGTCTGCGAGCTGGGCGGCGCGGGCATCGCCCTGAAGGGCAACACCCACCCGCTGGCCACGCCCGACACCAAGGGCGTCCAGTGCGACGAGTACCCCTTCGCGACGACCAAGGAGAGCGGCGGGCAGTCGCTGGACAACGGAACGACGTACGGCTCCGAATGCGCCAACCTGTACGCCAAGAAGGAGGCGAACGGCAGCTGGCACCTCTACAACGACGAACGCTTCTCCATTCCGTCGTGGAACGAGGTGTGTGCCCGGGCCTCCATGGCCGGAGCGCAGAACGAGGGTGCCGGAGCCACCGTGTCCGGCTTCGTGACGTCGCTGCGGATGCACGACAACGATCCGTACTTCGTCGAGTTCCCCGAACTCGAGGGCTGTGACCCCAACCTGTACTGCACCATTTCGTAGCACCGCGCGTGTGGAAGCCCCTGGCGGGCGCCCGGGTGTGTCGAACCCGGCGCCCTGCCAGGGGCTTTCGCGTGGTGTACGTGCCTGTCCCACCCCTCGAGCGAGGCTCGCGTGAGCGACTCTCTTGCCTCAACTGGTTTGTGATGCAAAGCTGACTCCATGACAGACGCCTCGGTACCCGTGCCGGATACCCCTCGTGAAGTCCTCGCCGGCCTCGGCGACTTGACCTGCCGGGTCCGCGCCGCCCAGCGCGGCACCTGGTTCCCTCTCCTGCTGCTGGGCGTGCTCACGCTGGGCGGAATCCTGGTCGGCCGCCTCACCTTCAAGGTCGAGACCGTGCCCTGCCCGGCGACCGACCCCGCGGCAGGCGCCGGCTGCACCCTGATGACGCAGGGCTCGCCGGTCTACTGGCCCGTCGGGCTGTCCCTCGCCTACGCCGCGACCGCGTACTTCTACCTCCGCCGCTCCCGCCGTCGCGGCGTCGGCACTCCGGTCCGGCCATACATCCTCACCGGGATCGCCCTGGTCGGCCTGTCGACCGCCACCGCGTTCTGGAGCCTGCGCCACGGGATGCCGCGGCCCGGGGAGACGCTCGACTTCTGGGGTCTGCACCTCGACCCCGCCTCCGGGGCGACGAGGTTCCTCGAAGATCTCGCCGGGAACGCCATGGCCGTCGGACTGCCGTTGCTGGTCCTTGCCTGGGTGGAACGAAGCCGCGCCCTGCTGCTGCTCGCCTTGGTGTACCTGGCCGTCGAGCTCGTACCGCGCACCAGCGGCTGGTGGGGGATCTCCTTCGCCTCGCCCTGGTCCGGCGTACCCCACTTCGGCGTAGCGGGCGTGCTGCTCCTGCTCGGCGCGCTCGGGTTCGCACGGGCCGAGCGGTCCCGTGGGTACGACGTCCCATGACCGATCAGCCCGACCCGCACCCCGTCACCGGCCTGGACGACGTCGTCCACCAGCGCGTCCGCCTCGGCATCCTCACCGTCGCCCACCAGGCCCGCCGCGTCGAGTTCGGCTTCCTGCGCACGGCCCTCGGGCTCACCGCGGGAAACCTCAGCCAGCACCTGTCCGTCCTGGAGAAGGCCGGCCTGATCGACATCGAGAAGGGCTACGAGGGCAAGCGCGCCCGCACCTGGCTCTCCCTCACCCCCGCCGGCGGCCGCGCCCTCCGGGACGAGGTCACCCAGCTCAAGCGCCTCATCCGCCAGATCGAACAGGGCCCGTCCGGGCAGACCCAGGAGGAAGTATGAAGTCGTTACCCGACCGGCGCCGCGTGCTCGCGGCCGCGCTGGCCGCGGGAGTCGGGGCCGCCGTGCCGCTCGGCGTCGCATCCGGCGCGTGGGCGGCTCCGGCCGTCCCCGACCCGGTACGACTCACGCTGTCCACGCCCACCGGGCCGTACCCCGTGGGTACGGTGCCGCTCCACCTCGTCGACACCTCGCGTCCGGATCCCGTGGCAGGCGCCGGGCGTCACCGCGAGCTGATGGCGGCCGTGTGGTACCCCGCGCGCAAGGCCGAGGGCCTGCCGCGCGCGCCCTGGATGGCCGAGGGCGCGTTGCGGGCGCTCCTGGCGGACATCGGCTTCCCCCTCGACCCGGCTCTCGGCCCGCTCACCGCCGGGCACCTGGGCGCGCCCGTGCACCCCACGGGCCACCGCCTGCCCGTCATCGTGTACGCGCACGGCGCGGGCAGCCACCGCGGCGACCACACCGTCATGGTCCAGGAACTCGCCAGCCACGGCTACGCGGTGGTCACCGTCGACCACACCTACGACACGTTCACCGAGTTCCCCGACGGCCGGGTGGTCACCCCGGGCGACGTCCCCATGTACCCCAGGGACTTCGCCGCGGACCTCCGGTTCCTGCTCGACTGCGTGGAGGGCCTCGCCGCGGGACACAATCCCGACGTCGACGGCCGGCCGCTGCCCCAGGGCCTGCCCGGCGCCCTCGACCCGCGGCGCATCGGCGCGTTCGGCTGGTCGAAAGGCGGCACCGCCACCGCGCTCACCATGCTCGCCGACCGGCGCGTCCGCGCCGGGCTGAGCCTGGACGGCCCGATGCAGCCGCGCATCACCGCCGATCTGGACCGGCCGTTCATGATGATGACGGCCTCGTTCACCCGGGCCGCCATGCCGGCCGTCGCCGAGTTCTGGACGCACCTTCGCGGCTGGCGGCTCGACATCCGGGCCGACGGGGCCATCCACCCCTCGTACGGCGACAACGCGGCGCTGATCCCTCAGGCGGGCAGGCTCCTCGGCCTGACCGACCAGCAGATCCAGGACATGATCGGCACGCTCGACCCGGCCCGCGCGGTACGGATCCAACAGGCGTACCCGCTCGCGTTCTTCGACCTGCACCTGCGGCACCGCAGGAGCCACCTGCTCGACGGGCCGAGCACGGCCTTCCCCGAGGTGAAGTTCGTCCCGTGAAGCGTCGGACCGCGCGGTGCGCGGTCCGATAGCGCCGGCTCCACTCGCCGGCCGGTCAGCCGAGTTCGCGCTTGAGGATCTTGCCGGTGGCGGTCATCGGGAGAGCGGTGACGATCTCCACGATGCGCGGGTACTTGTGGCCGGCCATCTGCTCCCTGCCCCACGCGACCAGTGCGGCGGAGGTGGCCTCCGCACCCGGCTTCAGGATGACGAACGCCTTGACCTCCTCGCCGTGGCTCTCGTGGGGCACACCGACGACCGCGGCCAGGCTGACCGCGGGGTGCGTCATCAGCACCTCCTCGACCTCGCGCGGGTACACGTTGAAGCCGCCACGGATGATCATGTCCTTGGAGCGGTCGACGACGTAGTAGAAACCGTCCTCGTCCCTGCGGGCCAGGTCACCGGTGCGGAACCAGCCGTCCCTGAGCACCTCGGCGGTGGCCTCGGGGCGGTTGCAGTACCCCTTCATCACGTTGTGGCCCTTGACGGCGATCTCGCCGACCTCGCCGGTGCCGGTCACCTCGGACCAGTCGTCGCGGATCAGCTTCAGCTGGACGCCCCAGATCGGGACGCCGATGGAGCCGGGCCGCGGCTCCCGGTAGGGGTCGCTGAAGGTGACCACCGGGCTGGTCTCGGAGAGGCCGTAACCCTCCAGGATCTGGACGCGCAGCCGGTCCTTGACCTGGTGGATGATCTCGACCGGCAGGGCCGCCCCGCCGGAGACGCCGATCCGCAGGTTGGCGGCGATCCGGTCCACGTCGACGTCGTCGGTGAGCGCGGACAGCAGCGCCCACCACATGGTCGGGACGCCGGCGAAGAAGGTGATCTTCTCCGTGTCCATCAGGCGTACGACCTGCGCCGCGTCGAACCGCGGCACCAGGTGGAGCGTGGCGGCCACCGCGAACCCGGCGTGCATCTGGACGGTCGCGCCGAAGGTGTGGAACAGCGGAAGGCAGAGCACATGGCTGTCCGTGGCCGGCCTGCTCTCGAACATCCGGTTGCAGGCCATCACGTTCATCATCGTGTTCGCGTGCGAGAGTTCGGCGCCCTTGGCCTGGCCCGTGGTGCCCGAGGTGTAGAGGATGATCGCCGTGTCGTCGGCCCCGGTGACGACCGGGTCGAACACCGGGCTCCGGCCGGCGAGCGCGGCACCCATCGTCTCGGCGCCCCCGACCGGGCTCGGCGCGGCCGGATCCGCGGTCATCAGGAAGAAGTGCCGGACCGACCCGACCTCCTGGAACGCGGCGAATCCCGCCTCGCCCATCGGGAGCTCCGCGGTGCCCTCGAAGCAGAAGTACGCCGTCACGCCGGCGTCCCGGAGGTGGTAGGCGATCTCGCGGCTCTTGAGCAGCACGTTGAGCGGCACCACGACGGCGCCCGCCTTGAGGATGCCGTAGTAGACGATCGGGAAGTACGGCAGGTTCGGACAGCTGAGCGCCACCTTGTCGCCGCGGCCGACGCCACGTTCGACGAGCAGGTTCGCGACCTGGTTGGCGGCGGCGTCGACCTGCGCGTAGGTCAGCCGGGTCGAGCCGAGAACGACCGCGTCGCGGTCGGGGTACGTGCGGGCGGAGTCCTCGAGCAGGACCGACAGGTTCAGCATGGGCGGCTTCCCGGGGTGTGGAGTGCGGAGTCGTTGGCTATGTGCACGGCGTCATCATCGTCGTCGCACGCGATCACGGCCAGCGGGTGTGCGACGTGCCCTCGCCACCGAGGGGGACACGGGGTGCGCGGCACGGCGGGCGGGCCTCCGCATCGGCACCCGGCCCCCTTCCACGATTGGCCGGTTCTCGCCGGTCCCGGACGGGTCGCCTCCGGTGGATTCTGTAGCCCCGTGCACTTCCGGCGAATCGTAGGAGGTACCGCATGCCCGTCATCTCCACCACCCGCGCGGACGAGATCGTCACCGCCTGGCTCCAGGGCGCCGAGTCGGCCCTCGGGGCCGACAACCCGGCCGGCCCGCTCTACGTGGGTGGTGCGGCCGGAGAGGCCGCGCTGACCGACGGCACCGAGGCGCTCTTCACCGGCTGCAGCAGCTGTACGGGCTCGCTGCACAGCTACTGCTGCTGACGAACCGTACGGCACCGGACGCACCACCCGGGGAGCCCTCAGGGGCTCCCCGGCCCGGGCCGGCCCGGGCCCGGTACGCGAAGACCGCCCCAGCCGTCAGGAGAGGACTCAGCATGGTGGAACCGGTGGCAGCGGCCGGCGCGGCCGACGGACCGCCGCCCGAGGGATGGTTCGCCGGCCCGGTGGACGCCTTCGCGGCCCCGCTGCTCGCGGAGCTCGACGCCCGGCCTGGGCCGGCCGGGCTGGCCGCCGAGGAACGGGAGGTGCTGCGCGAGGCCACGCGCGAGGCCCTCCGCCGTACCCTCCAGCTCCGGCTCAACCGGGTGCTCCTGCTCGAACTGCGGGCCGCCGCCCTGGCCGGCGACCTGCCCGGCGCGGACCCGTCCGCGCGCTGGGACGCCTTCCTCCGGCACGCCTCCGAACCCGGATTCTCCGAGACCCTGCACCGGCGCTACCCGGCGCTGCGCCGACGGGCCTTCGCCTCCGGACGCCTGCTGATCGAGGGCGCCATGGAGCTGGGTGCGCGGTTCGCCGCGGACCGGCGGGCCGTCGCGGGCCTGCTCGGCGGCGATCCCGGACCGCTGCGCGCCCTGGAGCTCGCGCGTGGGGACACCCATCACGGGGGCCGGGCGGTGGCCCTGCTGCTCTTCGAGACCACCTGCGTCATGTACAAGCCAAGACCGGTCGAGGTGGACGCCGCGCTGCGCTCCTTCGTCGCCGCCGTCCCCGGCGCCGAGGACCTGGGCGTGCCGCGCGTGGTGATCCGGGACGGCTACGGCTGGGCCGAGCACCTCGGTCACCGCTACTGCCGGGACGAGGCCGAACTCGCCCGCTTCTACCGCGCCCTGGGCGGCTGGCTGGCGGTGATGCGACTCCTCGGCGGAACCGACCTGCACGCCGAGAACCTGGTGGCCCACGGCCCGGTGCCCGCCGTGGTCGACGCCGAGGCCCTGTTCACGCCCGACGTCGAGGTACCGCCCAGCGGGCGCGGCGACGCCGTGGACCGGGCCGCCCGGACCATCCGCAACACCGTGCTGCGCACCGGCATCCTCCCGCTCCGCACCGACGGCTACGCCCTCGCCGGCGTGGACCTCTCGGCCGCGGGCGGACTGCCCGGCCAGCAGCCGCAGATCCGCGTCCCGGTCATCGTGGACGGCGGACGGGACACCGCCCGGATGGAGGTCGGCACGGTGGACCTGCCGCCGGCCCGCAACCACCCCAGTCCCGAGCCGGTGCTGCTCCGCCACTGGGACCAGGTGCTCGCCGGCTTCGACGGGCTCACCGGGGCCCTGGCGAAGCTCGACGCGGCCGGCCGACTCGACACGCTGCTGCGGGCGTTCGACGGCTGCCGGGTCCGCAGGATCCGGCGGCCCACGCAGACGTACACGGACATCGGCCGCATGCTCTGGCACCCGGCCTCGCTGCACGACCCCGACGCCGCCCTGGCCCGGGCCCGGGACATCCTCCACCGCAACGCGCTCGCCGCCCCCGGCGCCCCCCTCGAACCGGCGGTGATCGACGAGGAGATCGCGGACCTCCTGGTCGGGGACATCCCCGCGTTCGGCGAACAGGTGGACGGGCAGCGGCTCGGCGCATTCCTGACGGGGTGGCGGCAGGCGGACCTCACCCGTGAGCGCGACACCATCCGCAGCGCCCTGGTCGGCGCCTATCTGAACGAACGCCGGCTGCCCGACCGGGTGCGGACGCCCGCCCTCGCGCCGCACGCCGAGGACCTGGACCGGCGGCGCCGCACGCTGGCGGCCGAGGCGGTGCGGACGGTCTGCGCGGCGGCCGTGCGCGGCACGGACGCCACCGCGACCTGGATCAGTCCGGTGCTCACGGACTACGGCTGGGCGATCCGCCCGCTGGGCGCGGACCTCTACACCGGACAGGGCGGCGTCGCCGTCGCCCTCGCGGAGTACCTGCGCGAGCAGCGGGCCGGGCGAGCCGATCCGGTGGACGGTGTCGAGTCCTTGCTGGCCGGCACCATCGAGGTGCTGGCCGCCACCGAGGACACCGTGCCGACCCGCCAGCTCGGCGGGTTCACCGGCATCGCCTCACAGGTGTGGACCTGGAGCGCGCTGCACCGCCTCCTCGGCACGCCCGGCCTCCTCGACCGCGCCCGCGCCAGGGCCGCGCTGCTGACCCCGGAACTCATCGCCGAGGACCGAGCCCTCGACGTGCTCGGCGGCGTGGCCGGCGCGGTCGTCCCGCTGCTCGACCTCGCCGGACTCACCGGCGAGGACCGGTGGCTGGGCGCCGCCGCGGAGGCCGGCCGGCACCTCGAACGGACCGCGGTCGTCGACGACCGCGGAGCACGGTGGTCCACGGTGATGTTCCCCGAGGGCATCGGCGGCTTCGCCCACGGCGCGAGCGGCGCCGGCTGGGCGCTCACCAGGCTCGCCCTCTCCGCCGCCGGCAGCCCGGCCGACCGCCGCCGCTGGTTCGAACTCGGCGCCCTGGCCCACGACTTCGAGGAGTCGCTGTACGAGCCGGCGGCACGCGCCTGGGCCGACGCGCGGATCGGGGGAGACGTCGACCATCCCACCGCGTGGTGTCACGGCAGCACGGGCATCGGCCTGGCCGCCGTCGACCTCCACGGCCGCACGGGCGATCCCCGCCACCTGGACACCGCGCTCCGCTCGGGACCGGCCGGCCTGCGCGAGGGGTTCGGCTGGAGCCACACCCTCTGCCACGGCGACCTCGGCCTCTGGGAACTCCTCCACCGCCTGCGCGGGCTGGACGGGTACGAGGGCCCCTCCGCCGCGCGGGCCGACGCGGAGCTGATCACCGGCATCGAGCAGCGCGGCCCGGTCGGCGGCCTCGCCAAGGAGGCGTTCGCACCGGGGCTGCTCCCCGGCCTTTCCGGGGTGGTGCACCAACTGCTCCGGATGCACCCCGACGCCCGGCTGAGCTCACCCCTCCTGCTGGCCCACCCCGAGGAACCGGAAACCCCCTGACGCGGCCCCGGGCCGGTCCGTCGGAGGCGGTGGGCGTCGACCGCCACCGAGCACGGCGACCGGCCCGCGGGCGTTTCCCCAAGATCGACGATCGGATAGATTGCCGGTACGTGACGATCAAGCCGCGGCCGGCCGGCCGCATATTCGAAGCCCTGCACTCCATGGCCGTACGGGACACGGCCGCGCTGCGCGAGATCTACGAGCAGCCCGGTGACATGGCGATGCGCAAGGCGGTGGACCGCCTCCACGACGTCGCCCGTGCCTTCATCGCCCGCTCCTCGCTGCTGTTCGTCGCCAGCGCCGGCGCCGACGGAAGCTGCGACGTGACCCCGCGGGGCGGCCCGGCCGGCTTCGTCTCCGTCCTCGACGAGTTCACCCTGGCCATCCCCGACGCCACCGGCAACCGGCGCCTCGACACCCTGCACAACATCGTCGAGACGGGCCGGGCCGGCCTGATCTTCCTGGTCCCCGGTCAGCCGTCCACGCTGCGCGTGAACGGCCGCGCCTGTGTCTCGACCGATCCCCGCCTGCTGGAGCAGCTCACCGCGGTCGGCAAGCCGCCGCGCAGCGCGATCGTGGTCGAGGCGGAGGACGTCTACCAGCACTGCCCGAAGGCGTTCCTGCGCGGCGGCGCCTGGAAGCCCGAGGAATGGCTGCCCGCGGACGCCGTGCCCAGCTCCGCCGCGATCACCCTCGCCCACCTGGACATCCCCGGCCTCACGATGGAGCAGGTCCGCGAGTACGAGCGCGAATCGCTGCTGCACCGGTACGAATGACGCGGGTGTGACGCACGTCACATCCGACTCCTGTCAGCAATCGGCTCGCCGTCCCGTTCAAGGGGCACGCGAACGAGACAGGAGCAACGCCATGAAGCACCGCATCGTCGTACTGGGCGCCGGATACGCCGGGGCCTTCGCGGCCGGCAGCCTGGCCCGCCGGCTCTCTCCCGACGACACGGAGATCACCGTCGTCAACGCCGCGCCCGACTTCGTGGAGCGGATGCGGCTCCACCAGCTCGCGATCGGCCAGGACCGCGCGTCCCGCAAGCTCGCCGACGTGGTCGCGGGCACCGGGGTACGGCTGCGCCTGGCGCGCGTCACCGGCGTCGACCCGGAGCGCGGAACCGTCGCCGTGACCGGCGAGGACGGCGCCGGCGACCTCGCGTACGACACGCTGCTCTACGCGCTCGGCAGCTCCGTGGACCACCACGGCGTCCCCGGCGCGGCCGAGCACGCCTTCGACGTGACCGGACTGAACTCGGCGCTGCGGCTGCGCGAGCGCCTGGCCGGCCTCGGCGCGGGCGGCACCGTGCTGGTCGTCGGCGAGGGGCTGACCGGCATCGAGACCGCCACCGAGTTCGCCGAGTCCCGCCCCGACCTCTCGGTCGCGCTCGCCGCCCGCGGCGAGCCGGGCGCCTGGCTATCCCCGAAGGCCCGCGCCCACCTGCGCCGGACCTTCGACCGGCTCGGCGTCACCGTCCACGAGCACACCGGCATCGAGGCCGTCGAGCCGGCCCGGGCGATCGCCGCCGGCGGCAGGGTGATCCCCGCCGACGTGACCGTGTGGTCGGCCGGGTTCGCCGTGCACCCCATCGCGGCCGCGAGCGGCCTGGAGGTCGCCGGGACCGGCCAGATCGTCGTCGACCGCACCATGCGCTCGGTCTCGCACCCGGACGTCTACGCCGCCGGCGACAGCGCCTACGCGATCGGCGACAACGGCCGGCCGCTGCCGATGTCCTGCGCCTCGGCCGGCTTCACCACCATGCAGGCGACCGCCGCGATCATCGCCCGCCTGACGGGCGGTGAGGTGCCGACCACCGACCTGAAGTACTACGGCAACCACATCAGCCTCGGGCGCCGGGACGCGATCTTCCAGATGGTGGACGAGGACGTCCGGTCGAAGTCCTGGTACGTGGGCGGCCGGACCGCCGCACTGCTCAAGGCGGGCGTGCTCAAGGGTTCCGGATGGAGCGTCGAACACCCCACCTTCGGCATGCCCAAGCGCAGGCACCGCCTGGCCGCCGCGCCCGACCGGAGCGGTGTGAGGACCGCCGCCGCATAGGCTGGGCCCCATGGACACCGCAGCCATCGACCGGTTCGAGGCCAGCCGGAGCCGGCTGGCCTCGCTCGCGTACCGTCTGCTCGGCTCGGCGGCCGACGCCGAGGACGCCGTGCAGGACGCGTTCCTGCGCTGGCAGGCCGCCGACCGCGACCGGGTCGAGGCGCCGGAGGCGTGGCTGACCAAGGTCGTCACCAATCTCTGCCTCGACCGGCTCCGTTCGGCCCAGGCGCGCCACGAGCGCGCCGCCGGGGACTGGCTGCCCGAGCCGCTCCTGGAGGGCGACCCGATGCTCGGCCCCGCCGACACCTTCGAGCAGCGCGAGTCGGTGTCCCTGGCCGTACTGACCCTCATGGAGCGTCTCTCGCCCGTCGAACGGGCCGCCTACGTCCTGCGCGAGGCGTTCGCCTGTCCCCACGCCGAGATCGCCGAGATCCTCGACATCTCCGCGTCCGCGAGCCAGCAGCACGTCCACCGGGCCCGGCGCCGCGTCGCCGCCGAACGCCGCCGCGGCGAGGAGGTGGACCCCGCGACCGCCCGCCGGATCGTCGAGGAGTTCCTCGCCGCCGCCGTGTCGGGCCGCACCGAACGGCTGGTGGCGCTGCTCACCGAGGACGTGACGGCGATCTCGGACGGCGCCGGACTGGCCAGGCGGCTGCTGCGGTACACGACGCGCGAGCGGGTCGCCTCCTTCGTGCGGGCCGGCTTCAAGCCCACGCCGGCGAAGCGGCGGCTGGCCGGCGGCACGCCGGCGCTGCACGTCGTGTTCGCCAACGGCTCCCCGGCGGCCGTCGCCGTGGTGGACGAACGGGTGGTGGGCGCCGTGGTGTTCGAGGTCAGCGACGGCAGGATCGCGACGGTGCGCGGCATCGGCGCCGCGGACCGGATCGCGCGCCTGAACGCTGCCTGGCACCTGCGCGAGCGACAGGCGCCCGCCATCGACGCGTGGTGACCGGGGGTCGCCCGGGCGAGGCGCGGTCTAGCAGCCCGAATCGGCGACGACGTAGTAGCCCGGCGCGGTCTGCTTGAGGGTGTGCGTGGTGAAGGTGTTCCACAGGCCCATGGGCTGCCCCGAGCCGGTGGCGTAGGTGGAGCCGCCGCTCTGGTAGGCGCGTCCGGCCACCGTGTGGTCGTAGTTGCTCGCGGTGTGACAGGTGGGCGTGAAGCCGGTCGTCGTCGCGGTCACCGCCGCGGAGACCGAACCCGCCGTCCCCGTCGCGTCCACGGCCGCCACCGTGTAGCCGTACGCCGTGCCGGTGGCCAGCCCGGTGTCGGTCACGGCGGTCGACGTGGTGGTGGCCACCTTCGAACCGTCGCGGTAGACGGCGTACGAGCTCGCGCCGGCGACCGCGTTCCACGTCAGGGAGACCGTGGTGTCGGTGGTCCCGCTGACCGCCAGCCCCGTCGGCGCGGGCAGGGAACCGGTGCCGGGGTCCTGACCCTGGCCGTCGAGCCCCCAGAAGCGCGCGGTGTGGTAGCTGGAGCAGATGGTGTCGAGGTAGTACGTGCCGGTGCTGCCGCACTGTTCCGGGCCGCTGCCCGGGTCGACCGCGAGCCCGTGCGCCATGCCGGAGACGGAGTACACCTCGACGGCGGGCCGGCCGGCGGCGTCGTCGTAGACGCTCAGCGTGGTGTTTCCGCCGAGGTTCGCGGTGCGGGTCGGCGTCTGGCCGATGCCCCACACGTCGGTCCACTGGTCACGCAGTTCGGTGGCGTTGGCGGGCTGGACGGTGGTGTCGGCGGTGCCCTGCCAGATCGCGACGCGGGGCCAGGAGGTGGTGCCGGCGGGGGCGGCGGAGCGCACCAGGGCGCCCCACTGGGCGGGGCTCCTGTCCGGCGGGCTGTACATGCAGGTGTACGCGGTGGACAGGCTGTTCGCGCAGGAGGCCGGGAGCCCGGAGTCGATGGCACCGCCCGCGAAGACGTCGGGGTAGGCGGCGAGCAGGTTCGCGGTCATGCCCGCGCCGGCGGACAGCCCGGTGACGAACACCCGCCGGCTGTCGCTGCCGTACTGAGCGACGGCCTTGTCGACCATCTGCCTGATCGACAGTGCCTCGCCCTGGCCGCGTGCGCTGTCGCCCGGCTCGTACCAGTTGAAGCAGGAGTTGGCGTTGTTGGCGCTGCTCGTCTGCGGGAAGACCAGCGCGAAGCCGTAGCGGTCGGCGAAGGCCGGCCAGCCGGAGTGCGCGTAGTAGTCGCTCGCGCTCTGGGCGCAGCCGTGCAGCGCGACCACGAGCGGGGCGCCGGCCGGCAGCGCGTCCGGCGCGTAGGCGTACATGGAGAGGTTCCCGGGATTGCTGCCGAACGCGGTGACCTGGGTCAGACCCGCCGCGGACGCCTGCGGGCCCCCGGCGACCAGGCCGCCGGTCAGGACCAGGGCTCCCGCGGCCGCGGTGGCCCAGCGGCGGACGCCTCCGACGAGGCGACGGCTCCTCGTGAAGCGGAACGGAGGGTGCGACTGTCCCATGGCGACTGCCTCCAGATGTCATCAACTCGGCGTGCACCGGCGCCGGATGCCGGCGACCGGTGTGGCGTGCATCATCGGGGCGCGTTCGCCGGCATCGACATGGGCGGGACAGCCAGGGCTGCCGGGCGCCCTGTGTGACGGGCGTCCATGGCCCGGAGCCCGATCGGCCCGGTATGGCCGGGACCCGCCGGGCGGCACGCCGCGCGGCCACTCCTCGGTGATGGTGTGACGGAACATGAGCGAGCGGCGGACGGTGGGGTGCCGACCCATGTATCGGGACGCGGCGACGTCATAGCGTCCCGCGCATCCCCCTTCGCCATCCACGACCCCGGAGGCACCCGCATGCGTCTCTTCTTCCGCTCCCCACCACGCCCGGGCCGACGAGCCGGCACGGCGGCACTCGCTCTCGCCGCGCTCACGCTCACCCCCGTGCCCGCCACGGCGGACCCGGCGGACCCGGCCGGCGCGGCGCCGCCCGCCGGCCACTGCGCCCGCCAGGAGCGGCTGCGGGTCCCCGGCGCCGAGCACCAACAGGCCGACTGCCTCGACGAGCTGACCACGGCCGGCACCGTCGCCTCGGGCCACACCGACCCGGCCGACTGGGCCGGGCTGACGCCGAAGGACCTGGCCGTGCCGAGCGGGGTGCCCGGCATCCAGCTCGACGGCTACTTCCCCGACACCTCCACCACCAACACCGACCACGGCTGGCAGCACGACGCCCAGTTCGTCATCCGGCTGCCCGACCGCTGGAACGGCGGCCTGGTCGTCGCCGGCACCCCCGGCAACCGCGAGCAGTACGCCAACGACCGCTCCATCGCCGACTGGGTGCTCTCCCGCGGCTACGCCTACGCCGCCACCGACAAGGGCAACACCGGCCTCACCTTCTACCGGGACGGCACCGCGCCGGGCGACGCCGTCGCCGAATGGAACGAGCGGGTCACCCAGCTGACCCGCGCCGCCCGGGCCACGGTCGCCCAGCGCTACCACCGCCCGCCGACGCGCACCCTCGTCACCGGCCTGTCCAACGCCGGCTACCTGGTGCGCTGGCAGCTGGAGAACCACCCCGAGCTCTACGACGGGGGAGTGGACTGGGAGGGCACCCTGTGGCGCGCCGACGGCCCCACCCTGCTGGACTTCCTGCCGAAGGCCCTGCGCGCCTATCCCGTGTACGCGGCGGGCGGCGAGGGCGCCGAGGAGGCGCGGCAGCAGATGTACGCCGCCGGGTTCCCGGCCGGCTCGGAGTTCCTCTGGCCGTACCACCACAAGGTCTACTGGGACCTGACCCAGCGCATCTACCGCGAGGAGCTCGACCCGGACTTCGACGGGCCGGCCGAGGCGGGCACGCCGTACTGCGCGACGGGCACGCCGGCCTGTGACACGGACTACGACTACGCGGCCCGGCCCGACGAGGTCCGGCAGGCCGTGGCGAAGATCGGGCTGACCGGGCGGATCGGCAAGCCTCTCCTCACCCTGCACGGCACCCTGGACGCGCTGCTGCCGATCAGCCAGGACTCCGACGTCTACGCCCGCATGGTGCGCGAGGCCGGCCGCGGCTCCCTGCACCGCTACTACCGGATCGAGGGCGGCACCCACACCGACTCCCTGACCGACGCCTTCCCGGGCCGGCTGCGTCCGCTCACGCCGTGCCACCGGGCGGCGTTCACGGCCCTTGAGCGCTGGCTCGCGACCGGGCAGCAGCCGCCGGCCTCCGGCACCGTCGCCCGGCCCGCCGAGACGGATCCAGTCGCCCTCGCGAACGCCTGCTCGCTGCGCTAGACCGCCGGACCTCGCCCCGCCCGTGCTCAGCGCACGCCCTCCCACAGCAGCCGCTCCCGCGCCCGCGGGTCGGTGACCGGGCCGGCCTCGGGCGGGGCGGCGAAGGTCATCGTCGTACGGGTCGTCCGGTCGTACGCCCGCCAGCCGGGGCTGCCGGTCTTCGCGAAGGAGACCCACGCCCCGTGCACGGCGTCCGCCAGGGCCTGGGGCGGGTGGGCGCCGAGCATCGGCCCGTACGACGGGTCCTGGAGGCGGTCGAAGACGAAGGGCAGTTCCAGCGCGTGACAGGCGCCGAGGGTTCCGTCGAACCGCGGGGAGCGCCAGGCGAACTCGTACAGGTAGGAGCCCGGGACGGACTCGGCGAGGCGGATGGCGGGGACGCGGTAGAACCAGTCGGTCGCCACCGCGTCGAGGAGTTCGCCCGGCGTGGCGTCCGGGCGGCCGGCCCGGTAGACGGGAAGGGCTTCGGCCGGGTCGAGGCCGTAGGCCGCCGTCACGGCGTGGAGCTTCGACTCGGGCAGGACGTGCAGGCGCTCGGTCGGGACCAGGAAGAGGCGGTACTCCTCGCGGTTGCTGCCGATCAGCAGGTCGACGCCGCAGTCCGGTCCGGGAAGGGCGAGCCCCGGGCCGACCGGCTCGAAGGGCATCATGTTGAGCGCCGCCTCGCCCCACCGGGCCGGATCCGGCCGGGCGTTCACCTCCGCCCGCAGCTCCGCCTGGGCCGGCAGGAGCTCCGGCAGGGGTACGGCGGCGAAGGCGTCCGGGGTCGGCTCGATGCCCAGCTTCTCCGCGAGCCGGGCCGCTATCAGCTCGGCGGACTTCGGGCGCAGGAAGTGGTGGCAGGCCCCGCTCTGCAGGATCGCCCGCCGGAACAGGCCCCGGGCCGCTTCGGTGGTCAGCAGCGCGCCGATGCTCATGGCGCCCGCCGACTCGCCGAAGACCGTCACCAGGTCCGGGTCGCCGCCGAAGGCGGCGATGTTGTCCCGGACCCAGCGGAGCGCGGCGATCTGGTCGAGCAGGCCGCGGTTGTCGGGACGGCCGGGAAGGCGCAGGAACCCGTCCGCTCCCAGGCGGTAGTTGAGCGTGACGCAGACGACGCCGTCCCGGGCGAAGGCGCCTCCGTCGTACGCCGACGCCGAGCCCGAGCCGTTGGTGAACGCCCCGCCGTGCAGCCACACCATCACCGGCAGGCCGGCGCCCGGCTCCGGAGCCGGGGTCCAGACGTTGAGGTTGAGACAGTCCTCTCCCGGAACGTCGTTCTCCGGGATGAGGACGTCGAAGGGCGGCGCGTACGGAGCGTGCGGCGGCGTCGGGCCGTGGGCCGTGGCGTCGCGCACCCCCGTCCAGGACTCCGGCGGGGCGGGCTCCCGGAACCGCCGCGGGCCGAAGGGCGCCGCGGCGTACGGGACGCCGAGGAAGGACGTGACCCCGTCGGGGGACGTACGGCCGCGGACCGGGCCCTGCCGGGTGGCGCACACCGTCATGCGGACAGGACCTCCAGGAGCGCCTTGCCGAACTCCTCGGGGCGTTCGAGGTGCACGGCGTGCCCGGCGCCGGCCGTCGCGACCTCCCGCACCGTGCCGCCCGCCGCGGCGTAACGGTCCAGGACGTGACGGGTCTGCGCCACCATCGGCTGCGCCGGAGTGCCGTCCCACCCCGGCACCGCGCCGACCGCGCCCAGGTGCGCCAGGTCGAACATCGAGGTGTCCGAGACGACGACGTCGTCCTCTCCGCGTATCCACAGCACCGGCGGCTTGGGGTCGACGAGGTGCAGATCGTCGATGCGGAAGTGGGTCGGGGCCAGGCAGTTGAGCACACCGCGGGTGCCGGGCGCGATCCCGGGCCAGGCAGCGGACGGCGTGCTGTCGCCCGGATAGTGGTCGTCGCCGGTGCGCGTGGTGAGCATGGACTCGACGTACGCGTCCTCGTGCTCGGGGCGCCACGGCGGCTTGACGTAGACGGCCGCCAGGACGGAGCGCGGCGACAGCGGGGACTCCTCGCCGCGGTCGCCCTCGGCGAGCAGCCGCACGAAGTCCGGGTTGGCCGTGCCGCCGCCCGATCCGGCCCCGTCCGCGGAGTTGAGGACTCCGTCCACTCCGTGCGTACCGCCGAAGCCGTACGGCGAGACCGGGTTGACCAGGGTCAGGGAGCGCACCGCGGCCGGACGGTCGCGCAGGTACTGCATGACCACGCCGCCGCCCATGGACCAGCCGACCAGGTGCGCCCGGTCGATGCCGAGGGCCGCGAGCAGCGCGGTGAGGTCGTCGGCGTAGTCGCGCAGGCCCCGCGTGGCGTCGACGGGCAGCGGGTCGGTGCCGCCGAAGCCGCGCAGGTCGACGGCGACGGGACGGTAGCGGTCCGGCAGCGCGGTCATCGTGGTGTGCCAGAACACGGAGGAGGAGACGTTGCCGTGGACGAGGACGACGGGTTCGCCCTCGTCCCTGACCTCGGTGATCTGCTGGGTCAGCCGGGCGGTGGCGACGCGGCGGGTGCGGAGCGTGGTCATGTCCTCAGGTCCTTCAGGAGAGCCAGGTGGCGACCTGGGCGGCGGCCGAGCTGTTCCAGCCCAGTTCGAGGTGGTTGGCGGAGGCGACGGTGGCCGTGCCGCCGACGGTGGGGATGCCGGTGGTGTCGAGCGCGCTGGAGATGAAGACGACGCCGTCGCTCGGGCCGCGGTTCTCGTTGAAGATGCCGACGATGTCGGCGGAACCGCCGGCCAGCAGGTAGGCGGTGACGGAGGCGGGCACCCCGGCGCCGTGCAGGGTGCCGATGAGCGATCCGGCGTCGATGGCGGCCTGGATGCCGCCGCCGGCGGTGTAGAAGCCCTGGCCGCCGTAGTACGTCGTGTACCAGTCCTGGGCGGCGCCGTCGACGCCGTACACGCCGTCCCAGCGGGCCAGCATCTGGCGCTGCCCGGGGTAGTTGTCCTGACCGCCGGAGGGCGTCATCGAGAACTCGGGGTGCGCGGTGTAGAGGCCGTAGCAGGTCATGTGGGAGTGCGGGGAGGGGGCGTTGACCTTGCCTCCGCACTCGGGCCAGATGGAGAAGTCGTGGGCCCAGCCGTGGGCGTACGGGTAGTCGTAGCCGCCGTTCGGACCGCCGAGGGTGATCAGCCTCCGTACGTCTCCGGCGTACGCCCGTCCCCAGCTCGGTCTCACCGACGACACGTACGCGCGGGTGGACATCTCGCCCTTGCTCCAGCCGACCAGGTCGACCTTGGCCACGCCCAGCTTCGCCTTGATGACGGCGACGGCGTCACCGACGATCTGCGCCTGCATGAGGTTGTCGCCCTGTTTGTGGGCGAAGCCGACGGCGAAGACGCGGTGACCGCGCGCGGACAGGTACTGCATCAGGCCGGTGGACGGGCAGGTGGCGGCGCCGCAGCCGTAGCCGCCCGACTCGCCGGGGTTGGCCCAGGCGCGGTCCGCGGTGTCGTTGGCGCCGTGCACGAGGAGGACGGGCGTGGTGCGGCTGCCGGTGTTCCAGCCGGGGGCCGAGTAGAGCAGGAAGCGGCCCGAGGAGGGCCGGGACACCCCGCCGAAGTAGGTGACCCGCTTGCCGTCCTGATCGCCGCGCCCGTCCGGCGGAAAGCCCTCGGTGCGGAATCCGCTGGTCGTGTCGAGATACCGCTCGACGGACTCCCAGCCGTTGGTGACGGTGCCGGCCCCATAGCTCGCCTCGAGGGTGAGGTACGCGGGCGGCGCTGCGGCGGCGGCCACCGCGGGCGGCCCGAGCAGGGACGCCGCGAGGGCCCCCGCCACCGCCATGACCCGGGCGGCACGCAGCCGCCACCGGTGCCCCGGACTCCGTCTGTCGGTCATGTCCCGGCCTCTCCCGCTCGTGCGCACGTGGCGCGTCCGCGTGGTCGCGCGATTGCCCGTTCCGGCACCGCGTGCGCCCACGCTAGGTGGACGTGCAGACACCGGGGCATGTGGGCGGACCACACAAAGAGGTATGCGCACATGGCGGCAGGGACCGGTGCACGCCAGGTACGCCGGCCCGTACGTCAGTCGAGGCGGGCGAGCCGGACCAGCCGGCTCGCGTAGTCGCCGGCGGGCAGGCGCAGGTCGATGCCGTGCCGGCGGAGGGCGGCGCCGCTGTGCGTCTGTCCGGTGTCCAGGTCGCGGTAGCGGGCCCCGTCGTCCAGCGCGGGCAGGCGCAGCGGGGCGGCCCGGTGACCGAAGCGGGTGACGGGGCGCCAGGCGAGCACGGCGTGTGCGGCGCCGTCGGGCGCGGCGTGGTGGACGGCGGTGACGCCGCCGGGCCCGGTCAGGCGGTACGCGCGGCCGTGCTGCACGAGGTCCCGGATCTCCTTGTAGCGGGCCACCAGAGCGGCCGCCTCGCCCAGTTCCTCCTCCGTCCAGCGGGTGAGGTCGCCGCCGAGGCCGAGCGCACCGGCCATGGCGACGTGGAACCGGAAGCGCAGCGGAGTGGCCCGGCCGGTGGCGACGTTGGGGCTGTCGGTGACCCAGGCGGCCATGGCCTGCGCGGGGAGGAGCTGGCTGAAACCGTGCTGGATGCCGATCCGGTCGACGGGGTCGGTGTTGTCGGAGGTCCAGGCCTGGTCGGTGCGGGCGAGGACGGCGAGGTCGACCCGGCCGCCGCCGCCGGCGCACGCCTCGATGCCCAGACCGGGGTGGTCGGCGCGCAGCCGGTCCATGACGCGGTGCACGGCCCGGGTGTGGTCGATCCACAGCCGGTCCGGATCGGGGTGGCCGGCCCAGCCGGCCTCGGTGAACGGGCGGTTGGCGTCCCACTTGAGCCAGTCCACGCCGTGCTCCGTGACCAGCCGGTCCAGCGTCCGGTGCGCCCACGCCTCGACCTCCGGACGGGCGAGGTTCAGGACCAGCTGGTTGCGCAGCTCAGTGGCCTCGCGGGTCGGCGCGTGGAGCACCCAGTCGGGGTGGGCGCGGAAGAGGTCGCTGTCGCGGTTGACCATCTCCGGTTCGACCCACAGGCCGAAGGCCATGCCGAGGCGGTGGACCTCGTCGGCGAGGGGCCGCAGACCGTCGGGGAAGGCGTCGGCACGGGGTGTCCAGTCGCCCAGGCCGGCGTGGTCGCCGGTGCGCGCGCCGAACCAGCCGTCGTCCAGGACGAAGAGCTCGGCGCCCAGCCGGGCGGCGAGTCCGGCGAGGCGGACCTGGCCGGCCTCGTCGACGTCGAAGCCGGTGGCCTCCCAGGAGTTGTAGACCACGGGCCGCGGCCGGCCGGGTTCCGGCAGGACGTGGGAGCGGACGTACTCGTGCCAGGCGCGGCTGGCCCCGCCGAAGCCGTGCGGGCTGTGGAGGCCGGCGAAGACCGGGGTGTGCAGGGTCTCGCCCGGGTTCAGCGTCCAGCTGAGGCTCTCGTGGCCGAAGCCGCCGGTCCAGGTGGTGCGGCCGACCGGGGAGCGGAGCACCGTGACGCGCCAACTGCCGCTCCAGGCCAGGGCGGTGCTCCACACCTGGCCGTGCTCCTCGGTGGCGGTGCCGTCGTCGAGGGCGAGCCAGGGGCTCGCGTGGTGGCTGGTCAGACCGCGGCGGCTGGTGAGGACGGTCTCGGCGACGGGGAGACGGTCGCGGCGCAGCTGGAACTCGCTGTTCCAGCCGCCGACGAGGTGGCTGAGCCGGTAGTCCGGGAGCGCGGGGAGCGTCCAGGACGCCGAGTCGAGGCGGTCCACGGTGACCGGCCCGGCGTCGCCGCCCGGCTCGGCGGTGTGGGTGAGCTCCGTCCACCGCTCGATGACGTCGCTGCCCGGGCGCAGCCGGTAGCAGAGCTCCGCGGCCAGCGGGTAGTGGCGATCGGCGAGGCGCAGCCGCAGCTCGCCGCCCTCGACGCGGTGGCCGGTGAAGTGCCACTGGGCGCCACGGGTGCCGTCGGCGAAACGCACCTGGAGGCCCGCCGGCCCGAAGCGCGCACCGGTCTGCGGGGCGAGTTCGTCGGCGGCCGCCTCGTCCTCGAAGCTGCTGTCCGCGGGGGAGACGGGGGCGGGCAGGGCCGCCGGCACGGCGTCGTCGAGCGCGGGACCCCAGTACAGGTGGCGGGGGCTCCCGTCGGCGCCGACGCGGAGCGCGTAGACGCTGTTCGGGGTGCGCAGGACGCCGAGCCCGGAAGCGGGGTCGAAGGAGACGGAAGAGGTCACGGCGGAGATCCCTGGAGACGCGGAGGCGGAAGGGCGGTCGTCGGGAAGCGGCCCGAGAGTAGGGGCGGTCGGGACCGGAAATCAATACTGGACGAAGTTATTTAATTGCCGGTACGTTTCCGCCGTGTTTCCCAACCACTCGCAGCCACTCGTCACCGCACCGGCCGAAACGTCCATGCTGGCCCTGCTGTTGGCCGAGGGCCCGCTCAGCCGGGTCGAACTCGCCCGCCGCACGGGCCTGTCGGCGACCGCGGTCACCAAGGCCGCGCGCCCGTTGATCGAGGACGGGTATCTGCACGAACTCCCCCCGGAGCGCACGGCGCCGGGGGCCGGACGGCCGGTCAACCCGTTGGCCGTCACGGTGGACCGGGAGTTCTTCGTCGGGGTGAAGATCAGTGCCGACGCCGTGTTCGGCGCGGTCTGCGACCTGCGGGCCGGTATGCGGGCCACCGCCGACCGTCCGCTGGGCGAGGACCGCGGCCCGGCGGCGGTGTGCGCCCTGATCGGCGAACTCGTCGAGACGCTCCTCGACACGGAGCCCGCCTTCCGGGAACGCACCCGCCACCTCGGGATCGCCGTCTCCGGCGACGTGGACCGCGCGGCCGGCCGGGTGCGCTACTCCGTACTCCCCGGCTGGCGCGACGTCCCGCTCGCCGAGACGGTGGCGAAGGCGACCGGCCTGACCGTCACCGTGGAGAACGACGTCAAGGCGCTCACCGCCGCCGAGCACTGGTTCGGCGAGGGGATCGGCACCGAGTACTTCGCACTGGTCACCATCGGCGCCGGCATCGGCTCCGGGCTGGTCGTCAACGGGCAGCTGATCGCCGGCGCGTACGGGGTCGCCGGCGAGATGGGCCACATCAGCATCGACCCGGCGGGGCCGCGGTGTCACTGCGGCCAGACCGGCTGCGTCGAGGCGGTCGCCTCCAGCGACGCCATCCTCTCCGCGGTGCGGGAGAGCGCCGGCCGCCCGGACCTCGACTTCGACGGCGCCGTACGGCTCGCCCGTGGCGGAGACCCCGCCGCACGCGAGGCGTTCGCCCGGGCCGGGCGCTCGATCGGCACCGGCATCGCCGTCCTGGTCAACCTGCTCGGCCCCGAGCGTGTCGTCGTCACCGGCGAAGGGCTCGACACGTACGACCTCTTCGGAGCGCACATCAGGGAGGCCTACGCGGCGCACTGCTTCAAGGCCGCCGCGAAGTGCCCGCTGACCCTGCGTCCGCTGCCCTGGGAGGAGTGGGCCCGAGGAGCCGCCGTCCTGGGCGTCCAGGCGCTCTTCCCGTAGCCGGCACCGAAACCCGTACGACCCCCAGGACCCCAGGAACCGTACGACCCGCACAACAGCACAGCCAGCACCGTAGATCGCACCGCACCGCACCGCACCCGCACGGCACCGCTCCGGCGGGACACACCCATACCCTCACACCCACTCTCGAGGATGCGACATGCGCGCATACGGACCGCAGCTCAGCCGACGCGGATTTCTCGGCGGCTCCCTCCTGTTCGTCGCCGGCGCGGCCGTGGGCTGCACCACCAGCCCGACCGGCGGCGGTTCGGCCGACGCGAGGACCACGCTGAACGTGTGGTTCCACGCCTACGGCGAGGCCGGCACCCAGCAGGCCGTCACCCGCTACGCCACCGCCTTCACCAAGGCCAACCCGGACATCGCGGTCAAGGTCACCTGGGTCCCCGGCGACTACACGAGCAAGCTGAATGCCACCCTGCTCACCGACGGGGCACCCGACGTCTTCGAGATCGGCGACTTCAGCGAGGCGCTCGCCCGGCGCGGCCAGATCGCCCCGCTCGACGAGGTGTACGGCAGTGCCAAGGCCGACTTCAACCAGGGCGACCTGGACCTGGTGACCGTCGACGGCAAGCTCTACGGCGTCAAGACGCTCGACGACGTCATGATGCTGTACTACCGCAAGAGCGTGCTCGCCAAGGCCGGGATCACGCCGCCCGCCACCTTCGACGACCTCGTCTCCACCGCCAGGGCCCTGACCACCAAGGACACCAAGGGCCTCTTCCTCGGCAACGACGGCGTGGGCGACAGTCCGATCGTGGCGGTGTGGTCCAACGGCGGCGAACTGGTCACCGACGGCAAGGCCGTCTTCGACTCACCGCAGGCCGTGGCGGCGGTGACCGGCCTCAAGCGGCTGCACGACGACAAGTCCCTGCTCCTCGGCTTCACCACCGACTGGTGGGACTCGGCCGCGTTCGTGCAGAACGTCGTCCCGATGCAGTGGGGCGGCCTGTGGTCGATGCCCGCCGTCAAGACCGCTCTCGGCGACGACTTCGGCGTGCTGCCCTGGCCGGCGTTCAGGCCCGGCGGCACCCCCGCGCTCCGGGTCGGCGGCTGGACCAGCTGCGTCAACGCCAAGGGCCGGAACGTGGCCGCGGCGAAGAGGTTCGTCCAGTGGCTCTGGGTGGAGCAGACCGAGCTGCAGAAGGACTGGTCGGAGAGTTACGGCTTCCACATACCCCCGCGCAGGTCCGTCGCCGCGACCGCGGACAAGCTCTCCGGGGGCGCGGCCAAGGAGACCGTGCAGATCGCCGCCAGGTACGGCCGGGTCAACCCCGGCACCTGGGACACCGCCGTGAGCACCCCGTTCATCGCCGCCGCGACGAAGATCGTCGGGGGCCAGGGCGACGCCGCCCGGCTCCTCAAGGACGCGGCCGAGCAGGCCCAGACCGCCCTGGACAAGCAGCGGCCCTGATGAACGCCACCTCGGACACCCTCTCGCGCCCCGAGCACCCCGACCGCCCCGAGCGTGCCGGGCGCCCCGCGGCCACGACGCGCGGCCCCGCCCGGTACCGCCGGCGCGGTGCCGACCGCCGCGCCTGGGGAGCGTTCCTCCTGCTCACCGGGCCGATGCTGGTCGGCCTCGGCGTCTTCAAGTACGTCGCCATCGGCTGGAGTCTCCTGCTCAGCCTGAGCGACGCCCACGGCACCATCGGCCTCGGCCACTGGGCCGGCCTCGACAACTACCGGGAGCTGCTCTCCGACGCGGCCTTCCGCCGCTCGCTCGTCGAGATCCTGCTCTTCACGCTCGCCATCGTCCCGGTCACCTTCGCCGCCTCGCTGGGTCTGGCCCTGCTGGTGCACCGCGTCCGGCGCGGCCGCGCCCTGGTGCGCACCGCCTTCCTGGTCCCCGCCGCCGTCTCGTACGTCGCGGCCTCGCTGCTGTGGAAGATGTGCCTGTTCAACGGCCTTCCGGCGGGCGTGGCCAACATGATCGGCGGCTGGTTCGGGATGGACCCCGTCCCCTGGCTGCAGACCACCTCGCCCCCGCTGTACTGGGTGGTCCTCGTGACGCTCCGGCTGTGGCTCCAGGTCGGCTTCTACATGGTTCTCTTCCTGGCCGGGCTGCAGGCCGTCCCGAAGGAGATCGACGAGGCCGCCGCGCTCGACGGCGCCACCGGATGGCGGCTGCGGTGGCGGATCACCCTGCCGATGCTGCGCAACACCTCCGTCGCCGTGCTGATGCTGCTGTTCATCGCCGCCTTCCAGGCGTTCGACGAGTTCTACAACCTGTTCAACAGCGGCCTGAGCGGGTCCGGTTCGGCCCCCGTGCAGACCCCGCTGGTCCACCTCTACAACACCGCGATGGGCACCCAGAACTACGGCCTCGGATCAGCCGGAGCCTTCGTCCTCACCGCGCTGATCGTGGGCGTGACCCTGCTCCAGGGCAGGATCACCGGCTTCGGCAAGGGCGAGGAGTGAACGGCGTGAGGACGACGCGGGTGAAGAGGACGCGGGTGACGACGGCCCAGGCGAAGACTGTCCGGGCGAAGACGGCCCGTACCCTGGCCGGCACCCTGCGCCCGGGCGCGCGCGGCCTGCTGACCGGCCTGCTGACGGCGCTGTTCCTGGCACCGTTCTACCTGATGGTGCGCAACGCCCTGATGGACGCGCAGAGCCTCACGGCACCGCACTGGACGTGGTGGCCGGCGACGACGCACTGGGAGAACTTCACCGCCCTCTTCACCGACCCGGCCCTGCACATGGGCGCGGCACTGGGGAACTCCCTGCTCGTCGCCGCCGTCACCGCACCGGTCTCGACGCTGCTCGCCTCGGCCGCCGGATACGCCCTGGCCCGGATCCAAGTGCCGGGACGCGGCATCGTGCTCGGCCTGGTGGTCGCCACCCTGATGATCCCCGGCTCGGTGACGTTCGTGCCGACGTTCGTCGTCGTCGGCTCCATGGGCGGCGTCAACACGCTCTGGGGCGTGATCGCCCCCGGCCTCTTCAACCCGTTCGCGGTCCTGCTGTTCCGGAACTTCTACCTTCAGTTCCCCCGCGAGATCGAGGAGGCCGGACGCCTGGACGGCCTCGGCCGGCTCGGCCTGTACCGCCGGATCGCCCTGCCCTCCTCCGGCGCCATGCTCGCCTCGCTCGGCGCGCTCGCGTTCATCGACAGCTGGAACTCCTTCCTGTGGCCCCTGGTCATCGGCCAGGACCCGTCCGCCTGGACCGCCCAGATCGCGCTGTCCACCTTCCTCACCTCCCAGACCATCAACCTGCCCGGTCTGTTCGCCGGGGCCGTGGTGACCATCGCCCCTCTGGTGGTCATGTTCCTCATCGCGCAGCGGTACATCGTCGAAGGCATCGCCACCAGCGGCCTCAAGGGCTGAGCAGCCCCGCGAGGCCACCCCTCACCCCTAGGAGGGTCAGCATGAGATCAGCCAGCTCGCCCCGTCCAGCCGGCTCGCCCAGGCCCGCCGGCTCGCCCCGTCCAGCCGGTCGAGTGCCCGGCATCACGAAAGGCGTCGTCCGGGCGCTGTCCACGGCGCTGGCCACGGCCGGCCTGCTCCTCGGTACGGTCCCCGGCTCGGTCGCCGTCGCCGTCACCACCGGCCCGGCGACGGCCGAAGCCGGCTCGTCCGGCACCCTGACCGGCCCGCAGCTCGCGGCGTCCTGGACCGGCCCGCTGTCCACCCGGGGCCGCTACATCGTCGACGCGAACGGCGACCGCTTCAAGCTCAAGGCGAGCAACTGGGCCGGCGCACAGGGCACCTGGCAGGGCAGCGGCGACGTCAACGACGTCGCCAACCACCAGGCGAGGCAGAAGTCCGACAACATCCCGCTCGGCCTGGACCGGACGCCGATCGGGCAGATCATGGCCGACTTCCACGCCGTCGGCATCAACAGCGTCCGGCTGCCCTTCGCCAATGCGATGGTCCACGACACCACCCCGGTGCCCGACTCCGCCGTCACCGCCAACCCGCAGCTCAAGGGCAAGACCCCGCTCCAGGTCTTCGACGCCGTCATCGAGGCGCTCACGGCCGACGGGTTCGCCGTCGTCCTCAACAACCACACCACCAGCTACCGCTTCTGCTGCGGCCTGGACGGCAACGAGCGGTGGAACAGCGGCCAGTCCACCGCGCAGTGGATCGACGACTGGGTGTCCCTGGTGAAGCGCTACCAGGGGAACAAGCGGGTGGTCGGTGCCGACCTGCGCAACGAGGTCCGCCGCGACACCTGGGACAACCCCAACTGGGGCTGGGGCGACGCACACGACGAGTACGCCGCCTTCGAGGAGGCCGGCAACCGCATCCTCCAGGCCGACCCCGACATGCTCGTCATCATGGAGGGCATCAACTGGTACGGCATCCCCGCGGCCCTGTTCGACCACGGCCGGCCGATGCTCACCCCGGTGCGCAACCTCTCGAACACCCTGATCAACTCCGGCAAGCTGGTCTACGCGGCGCACTTCTACGCCTACACCGGGCCCGCCAACACCGGTGCCGCCGACGGCAGCACGGGATCCACCAGCGACCCGCGCTACCAGGACTTCACCCCCGAGCAGCTCGCCCAGGTCGTCGACGACGAGGCGCTGTTCGTCACCCGATCCGGTCAGCACTTCACCGCACCGGTGTGGATCAGCGAGTTCGGCGCCGGCGGCCGCGGCTCCGACAACGCCAAGGAGCAGGCCTGGTGGCGCAACTTCACCGACATCCTGGTGCGGAACGACACCGACTTCGCCCAGTGGCCGCTGGTCGGCTGGAGCGACGCCAACGGCACGCCGAACGACAACTGGGCGCTGATCTCGTACGACGCCACCGGCCGCAGGACGAGCGTCGACGACCCCGGTGACTGGCGGCTCACCGACTGGAACAAGCTGGTGAACGCCCCCTCGCGCACCGGGGCCATCGCCCCGGTCGACCACTGGAACATGCTCGACCTCGACTTCGGCGACCAGAACGTCTCCGCCACCATGCGGGCCAAGGCCGACTGGAGCACCGGCAACCGCAAGGGGAACTGCCCCGACGCCCAGCGCGTGGTGGCCCTGGCCCGCAGCTCCAACCGCGGCCTGTGCACCGACGCCCACCAGCCCGCCAAGTCCGCCGGCGGCTGGGTCACCGTCACCGACGAGCGCTACGTCACCCACGGCGACTGGGCGAGCGGCTACAACAAGCTCCAGTGCCCCGACAACGCCTTCGCCGTCGGCTACAGCGTCCACGGCAACGCCATGGCCGCCCTGCTCTGCGCACCGGCCGACCACCCGCTGCCGCTCACCGGGCGCAACGTCTGGTTCGACCACGGCGACAACCGGCCCGCGACCGGCGGTTCCGTACAGAGCGACTGGGCGCCCGGCTACTACAAGGGTCAGTGCGCCGACGACGAGTACCTCGCCGGCGTCGCCTACACCTGGCAGTGGAGCCACGGCGGCGCCCCCGACGCGCTCCTCTGCCGCCCCCTCGCCTGACCGACCCCGGCACCGGACCGACCCGGACCGACCCGGACCGACCCGGACCGACCCGGACCGACCCCGGCACCGGACCCCGCACCGACACCCAGGAGTACTCCGGCATGACCCGACTGGAGATCACCGCCGACGGATTCCGGCTCGGCGACCGACCGCTGCGCATCATCTCCGGCGGACTGCACTACTTCCGGGTCCACCCGGAGCAGTGGGCCGACCGGCTCCACAAGGCGCGCCTGCTGGGACTCAACACGGTCGAGACCTACGTCCCCTGGAACCTCCACGCCCCCCGTCCCGGTGCCTTCCACCGGGACGGAGGTCTCGACCTGCCCCGCTTCCTCGACCTGGCCGCCGCCGAGGGGCTGCACGTCCTGCTCCGCCCCGGCCCCTACATCTGCGCCGAATGGGAGGGCGGCGGCCTGCCCTCGTGGCTGCTCGCGGAGGACGGCATCGCGCTGCGCAGCCGCGACCCGCGGTTCCTCGCGGCCGTCGACGGCTACCTCGCCGCCCTCATGCGCGCCGTCAGGCCGTACCTGTCCAGCAACGGCGGGCCCGTGCTCGCCGTACAGCTGGAGAACGAGTACGGCGCCCACGGCGACGACCCCGGCTACCTCGCCGGACTCGCCGGCCTGCTGCGCGCCCACGGCGTGGACGTCCCCCTCTTCACCTGCGACCAGCCCGCCGATCTGGAGCGCGGCGGACTCGACGGCGTACTGCGCACCGTCAACCTCGGCAGCCGGGTGGCGGCCGGGCTCGCGGAGCTGCGCCGGCACCAGCCGGCCGGACCGCTGATGTGCTCCGAGTTCTGGATCGGCTGGTTCGACCGCTGGGGCGCCACCCACACCACCCGCGCCGCCGAGGACGCCGCCGCCGACCTGGACCGGCTGCTCGCCGCCGGGGCCTCCGTCAACATCTACATGTTCCACGGCGGCACCAACTTCGGCTTCACCAACGGCGCCAACGACAAGGGCACCTACCGGCCCACCGTCACCTCCTACGACTACGACTCGCTCCTCGACGAGGCCGGTGACCCCACCGCCAAGTACGAGGCCTTCCGCGAGGTCATCTCCCGATACGCGCCCGTCCCGGCCGAACCGCTGCCCGCCCCCGCCGCGAAGCTCTCCCCGTCGGCCGTCGAACTCGACAGCTCCGCCGGTCTGCTGGAGCACGCGCGGACGCTCGGCGGCGCGGTCGAGGCGACGGGCCCGCTCGGCATGGAGCAGCTCGGCCAGGACTTCGGCTTCGTGCTGTACGAGTCGGTGCTGCCGGCCGAGGGCCCGGCCGTGCTGCGGATCGGCGAGGTGCGGGACCGCGCCCAGGTGTTCGTGGACGGCCAGCCCGTCGGCGTACTGGAGCGTGAACGCCACGAGCACGCCCTCGCCTTCACCGTGCCCCGGGCCGGGGCACGCCTGGAGGTCCTGGTCGAGAACCAGGGCCGGGTCAACTACGGCCCCGGCATCCACGACCGCAAGGGTCTCCTCGGCCCGGTCACCGTCAACGGTGCCGCACTCGCCCCCTGGACCAGCCGCCCGCTGCCCCTGAACACCCTCGGCGCGATCGCCTTCACCCCCGCCGTACCCCTGGCCGGCCCCGCCTTCCACCGAGGCTCGTTCGAACTCGACCGGCCCGCCGACGGCTACCTCGCCCTGCCCGGCTGGACCAAGGGCCACGCCTGGGTCAACGGGTTCCCGCTCGGCCGCTACTGGTCCCGGGGCCCGCAGAGCACGCTCTACGTCCCGGCGCCGGCGCTGCGCCCCGGCCGGAACGAGCTCACCGTCCTCGAACTCCACGCCACCACCACACGCACCGTGGAACTGCGGGACAGGCCGGACCTGGGCCCGACCCAGGAGTGACACCGCCGACCGGCGGCGAGGGAGGGGCCGTGCGCACTCGCACATGCGCGAACCCCTACTCTGGTGGCCGCCGGTTGGCGGATTTCGAACAGTGCGACGAACGGGATGTGACACGTGACGGGGGCGAACGGCGCGGATCTGGTCGGCGAGGTTCTGGGCGGGCGATACCGCGTGACCGCGACGATCGGGCGCGGTGGCATGGGCGTCGTCGCCCGGGCGGTCGACCAGTTGCTGAACCGCGAGGTCGCCGTCAAGGTCCTGCGGGCCTACACCGACGCCTCCCCGGCCGAACTGGCCGATCTGCGGCTACGGATGCAGCGGGAGGCACAGGCCGCCGCCCGCATCCGGCACAGCGGTGTGGTCACCGTGCACGACGTGGTGGAGGAGCGGGGGCTGCCCGTCATCGTCATGGAGCTGGTCGACGGGCCCTCGCTCGACGACGTGCTGGCGGAGCGCGGCTCGCTGGAGCCGCGCGAGGCGGCCGCGATCGGCGCCAGGCTGATGGACGCGCTCGACGCGGCGCACCGGGCCGGAGTCCTCCACCGCGACGTCAAGCCCGGCAACGTACTCCTCGAGCGCGGAGGCCGGGTCGTGCTCACCGACTTCGGCATCGCCAGCATGGACACCTCCGGCGACGAGGCCCTGGCCAAGCTGACCCAGAGCGGCCAGATCGTCGGCTCCCTCGACTACCTGCCGCCGGAGCGCGCGCAGGGCCAGGTCCCCGGCGCCGCGTCGGACATCTGGGCGCTCGGCATGACCCTGTACGCGGCCGTGGAGGGCGCCGCGCCCTTCCGCCGTACGTCGGTGTGGTCCACGCTCGCGGCGATCGTCGGCGAACCGCTGCCGGAGCCCCGGCGCGCCGGACCCCTCACCCCGGTCCTGCGGGCGCTGATGGCCAAGGACCCGCTGCAGCGGCCCGACGCCGCCCGGGCGCGCGAGATGCTGGAGGCGGTCGCCGGAGGCATGACGGCGGACCTCGCGGCGGCACCGGCGCCCTGGCCCGGCACTGTGGCGGCGCCGGCGCCCCAGCCCGTCACTCCGCCGGGCTTCGGTCCCGCCGTCGCCGCGCCGTTCTCCCAGCCCGCCCCGCAGCCCGTCGCCCCCTACCCGCCGGCCGGCCCGTACGCCGCCCCGCAGCCGGGCACCGCGCCAGGCGTACCCGCCGGTCACCCCGGCCGTTCCGAGACCCGTGCCACGACGGTCCGCGCGCGCCGCCGCACCCGCACCGTCGTGGCGGTGGCGGCCGCCACCGTCCTCCTGGGCGGCGGAGTCGCCTACGCGCTGATGGACATGAGGGGCACCGGGGGCGGCGACGGGCCGGCCACGGCGCTCCCCGCGGCGAGCGCCTCCGCCGGCGGCGACACGTCCGACGCGGGCGGCCCGACCGACGACCCGACCTCCCCGGGGAGCCTGACGTCCGTCAACCCCGGCGAGACGCCGTCCGCCACCCCCTCGAACAAGGCCGAGGACCGGGAGACGGGTTCCACGTCGGCGCCGGGCGACGGAGCCGACAAGCCGGCCGGGAGCCCGTCGTCCGCCCCGAAGGCGACGCCCAGCGCCACGGTGAAGGAGCCCGTCCCGGTGTCGACGGCGTGCACCGGCTGGGCCCACTCGGACCGCAGCAGCGGCACCGGCCACGCTTCCCGGAACACCCACCTCTACACCGGGCCGTACGCGAAGTGCTCCTACGTGACCGCGATCGACACCGGCACGAAGGTCTCCTACGAGTGCTACGTCACCAACGCCGAGGCCAACAAGTGGATCTACGCCCGGATCGCGGGCACGGACACCGAAGGCTGGATCTTCGGCGACAAGTCGGCCCTGGACGGCGGCACACTCGCCCGTTGCTGAGCTCCCGGCCCCGGTGACGACCGTCTCAAGGGGCCGAAGGCGGACGCCTCAGCCCGTGACGACCTCCAGGCAGGGCTGGCCGGCGCCGCTGAGCCGCGTGTTCAGGACGGCCGCGAGGCCGGCCGCGCCGAGCGGTTCGAAGACGGCGAGCGAAGCGGTGCCGTTCCCGCCGGCGGAGGTCTGTGCGGCGGCCACGGCGTCGGTGACGTCGAGGCCGACCCAGTCGTAACCGGTGGAGACCTGTCCGGTGCCGAGCGCGCCGGCCAGGGCCGGGGCGCTGTTCCAGGTCACTCCGGTCTCGGTCCAGGAGCCGGAGGCCGTGGCGAAGGCCTGGAGGACGGTCCGGGTGCCGCCGGAGTCCTGGACGTTGCCGTGGAGCCAGAGCACGGCCCGGGAGACGTCGCCGGTGAGCCCGGCGACGTCGAAGGCGAGCAGGGACCTGCGGTTGTAGCCGCTGCCGGTGCTGTCGGTGTTCTTCACGACCATGGTGGTGGCGTTGCCGTAGTTGGTGTTGCCGTACGCGCCGTCGCGGACGTACGTGGTGGCGGTGGCGCTCAGTGTGGCCGCGGTCCGCGGCGCGGCGGCCGGGCCGGAGGCGCTGAGGGTGACGGTCCGGCCGGCGCCCTGGGTGCCCCCGGTCTCGGCGAGCAGGACGACCTGCCCGGAGGTGGTCAGCACGTTGACGCCGGCGGCGGCCGAGACGGCGGGGTAGGTGCTGCGGGCGATCGTGACCCGGACGGTCGCCGCGGTCCGGGTGGGGTCGGAGACGACCACGGTCAGGGTGCCGTTCCGCTCCTTCATGAGCACCGAACAGGGCGCGGAGACGGTGATCGGTCCGGCGGTGCCGGCGGCGAAGAAGTTGGCCATGGTCAGGCCGAGCGACGGGCAGCTGACGGCCTGCGCGGTGACGTCGTTCGCGAGGACGGTGACGTCGGGGGCGTCGGCCCGGGCCGCCGCGGCGGAGGCCGTGGCACCCGGCATGAGCTGGTAGCAGTAGGCCGCGCCGGTGGGGTCGGTGCCGTGGTCGAACCAGAGCGAGAGGTAGTTGCGGGTGAGGGGGGTGGTGGAGGAGGAGGTGTTGACGGTGGACCAGGCGCCGGTCCGGGCGACCCGCTTGGCCTTGACGGTCGCGCCGCCCGGGAAGACCCAGGCGCCCATGCCGCCCACCGCCATGTACCGGCTGCCGGTGAAGGTCCGGCTCCAGCCGAGGGTGCTGGGCTGGACGGTGCCGTCGACCGTGAAGACCTGGTTGTTGTTCGCGCCCAGGTTGCGGTTGTCGACGGTGGTCTGCACGCCGACGCCGTCGGTGCTGCTGATGCCGGCGCCGAGGCAGTAGACCGAGTCGTCCAGGCAGAACCAGGACTTCCGGCCGGTCAGGGTGGACTGCAGCCCGCGCACGTCCTGGCCGACGGCGGCGTAGGTGCCGTCGGTGGTGCCGCCGGCCCAGGTGTTCGCGGGCCTGCTCGCGTTCCACGCCCCGCCGGCCGCGTCGGCGAGGGGGAGCGTGGAGACGGTGGTGCCGGGCAGCAGGTACGGGTCGACGGTGGCCCAGAAGGCGTCCGCGTACTGCCCGTTGCCGTAGGTGTCGCCCCACCAGGAGAGCATGCCGCTGTTGGAGTGCCACGCGCGCAGGTTCTCGCCGTTGCCGGTCTCGTAGAAGGTGGTGCGGGCGGAGCACATGCTGATCTGCGCGGCCCAGCCGGCCCGGCGGTGGACGGACCGGTCCATGGCGAACAGCCGGTGTCCGACGGGCTCCGCGCCGGCGGTGACCGTCGTGTCGTTCAACAGGGCCTGCGCGGCGGCCAGTTCGGGGATCCCGACGCTCTTGTCGGTCAGCAGCGGCGCGTAGTAGTCGCGCTGGAGCCAGCCCTTCACCATCGCCTTCCAGGACGCCGACTGCGCGGCGGTGGGCGTTCCCGAGGCGGCGAGCCGGAGGATGTCCGAGACGACCGCGTGGCCCCGGGTGTGGTCGTCCTGCTGGATCCGCAGCGAGTCGCTGTTCTGCACGCCGCGGCTGATCGCCCGGCCCGAGACGCCGTCCATGACAAGGCCGTTGTAGACGAACGGCGCCCAGCCGGCGGCCACACCGGAACAGACGTTCTGCGCCGCCGGGTCGGTGACGGCCCACTGCGTCCCGGCGAGCAGCGCGAAGATCCTGCCGAGGCCGCCGAGCAGGACCGTGCCGTAGGTGCCGGCGTACGGGACGCAGCCGTGCTGGACGAAGCTGCCGTCGGCGTACAGGCCGTCACCGGTCAGGACGTACGGGAAGACCGGGGACAGCGCCTGCTGGGCGGTGCCGATGAGGCTCGGGCTCCTGCCGATCACGCCGCGCACGGCGAGCACCCGGCACAGGTCGACCCGGTTGGCGCCGGTGCTGTGCCCGCTGTAGGAGGTGACCTCGGACAGCGGCACGAAGTGGTCGATCGCGGCGCAGCCGTCCGCGATCTGCGTCGGGGTGAGCCGGGAGTACATCAGCGCGCAGACGTCGAGGAGCCGCTGCGGCGCCCCGATCTCCCAGTCCCACCAGTTGTCGTAGACGGCCGTCGACGGCGTGTACGCGTGCGCGGACAGCCAGTCGAGGCCGGTGGAGACGGCCGAGGCGAGCGAGGCGCTGCCGGTCAGGCCGGTGCCCGGCTGGACGTACGCCAGAGCCATCGTCCGCAGCCGGGCGTAGCTGGTGGTGACGTTGGCGGAGACGGTGCCGACCGGCAGGTCCGGCCAGAGCGAGGAGGCTCCCGGTGCCATCGCGGACAGGTGGGTGTTCGCCTCGGTGCCGAGAGTGGACAGCGCGGAGGCGAACGGGGCGGCGGCCGGGTCGAAGCCGGTGCCCGTGAGCAGCCGCACCCAGGTGTCGCGCATGGCGTCGTACGTGTCGGCGGCCCGGGCCGGCGTCGGGCCGAGCACCTGGGTGGCGCCGGCCAGGGCGGCGGCCGCCCCGGTGAGCTGGAGCAGCCGACGGCGGCTCACCGCCGTGGTGAGAGGCACAGCGAACTGCTCGGCGTCCATGAGCGTCCTCCTTGACGAGCTCGTGACCGGCTCCGTGACCGGATTCCCTGATCGGAATGGCGAGGACGCTAGGTGTCGTGCCGAGGGAGGGCAACGCGTCGGCGGCACATGACCGACCACATGTTTCGCGGGCGCGGCGCGGTGGAGGCCTTGCGCGCCGGCGGGCGGCGAAGGTCTGTTCATCGGGGGATTCATGCGGTCGAATGGGCGTTGACCTCGCATGACTCGTGCCAAATCCTTGGTTGGCGTGAGTGACCAGGGAGTGCACATGACCGGCTCGGTGTACCGCGGGACGGATGCCGGCGGACCCGCCGGCAGGGAGCTGAAGTTCAGGAAGCTCGCGGACCGGCTGCGCCGGGAGATCGCGGAAGGCGTCTGGCCGCCGGGGAGCCGGCTGCCGACCGAACCCGAACTCGCGCGGGCCAACGGCGCCTCCATCAGCACCGTCCGCCGGGCGGTCGCCGATCTGGTCGCCGAGCGGCTCGTGGTGCGCCGGCAGGGAGCGGGCACCTATGTCCTCGCCCCGGACAGCGGCGAACGCCGCGCCGAACTGATCGGCGTCGTCGTGCCGGACACCGCCTTCTACTACCCGCGGGTCCTGGCCGGCATCGAGGAGGAGCTCGCGGCGGCCGGCGCCCGGCTCGCGATCGTCTGCTCCGACTACGACCAGGCACGCGAACTGCGTGCCCTCCGGGAGCTGCTCGACGCCGGAGCCGACGGCCTGCTCCTGGTGCCCACCCTGGACGGGCCCGAGCGGCCCGAGGCGTATCTGCGCCGGCTGGCCGGACTGCCCGTGCCTGCCGTGCTGATGGAGCGCCGGGGCAGCACCCTCGGCGACACGACGGAGAACGTCTGCACCCACCACGAGGCCGGCGGCTACGACGCCGTCCACCACCTCGCCCGCCTCGGCCACCGGGCCATCGGTCTGGTACTGCGCGCCCCCAGCCCGACGGCCGAGCCGGTGAGCCGGGGCTTCCGCCAGGCCGTACGCGAACTCGGCCTCCGTACGGCCGAGTTCAGCGCCGCCCTGCAGGAGTGGAGCCCGGCCGCGGCCGACCGCTGCCTGGCGCGGCTGCGCGCCGCCGGTGCCACGGCGGCGGTCTGCTTCGGCGACCGGCAGGCGGCCCTCCTCGCGGCCGCCGCGCGCCGGGCGGGCCTCACGGTGCCCGAGGACCTGGCGCTGATCGCCTACGACGACGAGATCGCCGACCTGGCCGAGATCCCGCTCACCGCCGTGGCGCCGCCCAAGCACCAGCTGGGCCGCACCGCGGCGGGGCTGCTGCTGCACCGGCTCCGGAACCCGGACCAGCCCCGGCGTCAGGTGCTGCTGCGTCCCGCCATCACCGTGCGCGACTCCTGCGGCGGCCGCGACGGCGGCCAGGGCGGCGGCCCTCGGGCAGCGGCCGTCGGGGCGTGGAGGTCTCCGAGCCGTACTCCCGGAGGCGACGCGCACGTTCCTCCTCCGGCGTGAGCCGGCCGCTACGGCGTGAGCCAGCCGCGCAGGAGCCTGCTCACGGTCGGCATCGCCACGTACGTCATGAGCACGTTGAAGACGCAGGCCACGACCGCGCTGCTGAGCAGGACGGGAAGCGCGGTCAGGTGCGGCATGAGGAAGAGACTGCCGAGCACGGAGATCGGATAGATCGCCAGGGTCGCGCTGACGGCCATCTTCCACCGGGGCGGCGCGGGCCGGGTCGAGCCCGGCTTGGCGAACCAGGTCTCCATGCCGGTCAGTTGCCGCCGGGCGATCTCGGTGTGGTGGTGGCCGTCGCAGTCGGCGAACCAGGCCGCCCGCTCGGGCGACTCCTGCCAGGCCCGGCACGCCTCCGGGTCGCGGAAACGGTGGACGAGGAACCAGGGGGCGTCGCCGCCGGAGGAGCGGAAGAGCCCGTAACCGAGGTGGCCGGGGAACGTCGCCGCCGTGTCGAGGATGCCCTTCGCCCACCGCTCGAAGGCGGCCTCGTAGCCGGGCTCCACCCGGCGGGCTATCAGCAGGGTCACCTCGCCGCTGTCGGCGGGAACGGTGGTGTGCTCAAGGCTGACCGCGGTCACACGAACTCCTCATGATCTCACCGCGCCCGACCACACTGTACGCGCTGCGCGCCGCCGCGCGGGGGCCCCGGTCCCGGCCGACAGTGCGCTGTCGTGCCACCGTCCGGGCGCGGGAGGCAAAGGCGACCGGTCCGGGCGCTCGTAGCTTCGAGGGGTGCCGAGCCGCCGAGGCGGCGGGCACGTTACCGATCGCTCCGAAAGAGGACCCCTCATGTTCGACATCGCCAAGGTGCAGGCCGCTCCGAGCAAGGACCTGCTCACGCCCGACAACTCGGTCATGCTCTTCGTCGACCACCAGCCGCAGATGTTCTTCGGCACCGGCAGTGGCGACCGTGCCGCGATCATCAACAGCACCGTGGGTCTCGCCAAGGCGGCCCGGGCCTTCGACGTGCCGGCCGTCCTGACCACGGTCGCCGCCGAGTCGTTCTCCGGGCCGCTGCTGCCGCAGCTCGCCGAGGTGTTCCCCAAGCACGAGATCATCGACCGCACCACCATGAACGCCTGGGAGGACGAGGCGCTCGTCGCGGCGGTCAAGGCGACCGGGCGCAAGAAGATCATCCTCTCGGGTCTGTGGACCGAGGTCTGCCTGGTGCTGCCCGCGCTCTCGGCGCTGGAGCAGGGTTACGAGGTGTACGTCGTCTCCGACGCCTCCGGCGGCGTCAGCCCGGCCGCCCACGAGCACGCGCTGCAGCGGATGGTGGCCGCCGGCGCGGTCCCGGTCACCTGGGTCCAGGTGCTCCTGGAGCTGCAGCGCGACTGGGCGCGACAGGAGACGTACGGCGCCGTCATGGAGATCGTCAAGGCCCACGCCGGCGCCTACGGCCTGGGTGTCGTGTACGCGCAGAGCGTCATCGGCGCGCACGCGGCCGGCTGACCCCCGTGGACACCGGCATTCTGATCCTGCGTCTGCTGGTGGGACTGCTCGTCGCCGGCCACGGTGTGCAGAAGATCAGCTCGCACCTGGGCGGCCGGGGACTCGAAGGCGGCACCGAGGAGTTCCGCGCCGACGGCTTCCGGGGCGGAGCCCTCACCGCCCTGGCGGCCGGCGGCGGCCAGATCGGCTCGGGTCTGCTGCTCGCCGCCGGCCTCCTGACCCCGCTCGCCGCGACCGGAACCATCGGGGTCATGACGGTCGCCCTCACCGTCAAGCGGCCCCACGGCCTCTGGGTGCAGAACGACGGATACGAGTACCCGCTCGTCCTCGTCGGCACCGCCGCCGCCCTCGCCGCCACCGGACCGGGCGCCTGGTCCCTCGACGCGGCACTCGGCCTCACGCCGTACCCGCTGTGGTGGGCCGCCCTCGCGCTCGTGGCCGGGCTCGGCAGCGGGCTGCTCACCCGGCTGGTCCTGCACCGGCCCGCCCCCGGCGCGCGCTGAGCGCCGCCGCACCGACCGGGTCCGGCCGCCCGCGTACCCCCGACCGGGCGGCCGGGCCCTCCCACCTCTTCCCGACCAGCCGACCAGGAGCACTCGATGGACACCACCACCACACCGGCACGCGGCGGCGGCCAGCCGCTGCTGCACCAGAAGGGCGCCGAGACCCAGGCGTTCGGCACGCTCAAGCAGCTGCCGATCGGCCTCGGCCACGACACCCGTATGTACGCCTGCCAGCGGCTCAACCGCGTCCTCGCCGACACGCAGATCCTCTACTCCCTCTACAAGAAGCACCACTGGCTCATGCGCGGGGCGACCTTCTACTCGCTCCACCTGATGCTGGACAAGCACGCGGAGGCGCAGCTGGCCATCGTCGACGCGCTGGCCGAGCGGGTCCAGAGCCTCGGCGGCGTCGCGGTCGGAGACCCGCGCCACGTCGCCGAGCTGACGGCGATCCCGCGCCCGCCGGACGGCGTCGAGGAGGTCCCCGTCATGCTGTCGCGGCTGCTCGACGCGCACGAGCGGATCCTGATCGACGCCCGGGACGCCGCCGCCCGGCTCTCCAAGGAGGGCGACGAGGGCAGCACCGACCTGCTCGTCTCCGACGTCATCCGCACCGGCGAGGCGCAGGTGTGGTTCCTGGCCGAGCACCTGGTGGACACCCCTCTGGTACGCGGCTGATGGACGACCCGTACGAGGGCACGAACGAGGAGGCGCCCGAGGGCGCGTACGACGTCGTCGTGGTCGGCGGCGGTCCGGGCGGCGAGGTCGTCGCCGACCGGGCCGTCCGGGCGGGACTGACGGCCGTCGTCGTCGAGGCCGAGGCGGTCGGCGGCGAGTGCTCCTACCGTGCGTGTGTGCCGAGCAAGGCGCTGCTGCGTCCCGGCGCGGCGCGCAAGGCCGCGCGGGCGGTCGACGGCGCCCGGCAGACGGTCACGGCGGCACTCGACCCGGCGCACGTGCTGGCCCGCCGCGACCGGTTCACCGCTCGCGGAGACGACACCGGCCAGGCCGACTGGCTCCACGGCGCCGGCATCGCCCTCGTACGGGGGCACGGCCGGCTCGCCGGAGAGCGCCGGGTGGCCGTGACCGGGCCCGACGGCGCGGTCCGCACCCTGCGGGCCCGGCACGCGGTCGTGCTGAGCACCGGCACGGAACCCGTCCTGCCGCCGGTCGAAGGGCTCGACCGGATCGGTGTGTGGACCAGCCGGCAGGCCACCACGGCCGACGCGGTGCCCGGGCGGCTCGTCGTCATCGGCGGGGGAGTGGTGGCCTGTGAGATGGCCACCGCGTGGCGCTCGCTCGGCTCCGCCGTCACCCTGCTCGTCCGCGACCAGGCCCTGCTGACCGGGTGGGAGCCGTGCGCCGGCGAGGAGGTCACCCGCGGGCTGACCGGTCTCGGCGTGACGGTCCGCTTCGGGGTCTCGGCCGTCCGGGTCGCCCGTGACACGAGCACCCGCGCCGTGACCGTGCACACCGACGACGGCGCCACCCTCGTCTGCGACGAGGTCCTGGCCGCCGTCGGCCGGCGTCCGCGCACCGCCGACCTCGGTCTCGACTCCGTCGGACTGCCGGCCGGGGACTGGCTCCCCGTCGACGACACCTGCCGGGTCACCGCCCTCGACGGCGACTGGCTCTACGCCGTCGGCGACGTGAACCACCGTGCGCCGCTGACCCACATGGCCAAGTACCAGGCCCGCGCCTGCGCGGCGGCGATAGCCGAGCGCGCGGCGGGCCGGCCCGCCCGCACCGGAGACCGGCAGGCGTGGAGCGCGGAGGCCGACCGCTTCGCCGTCCCGCAGGCCGTCTTCACGCACCCCGAGGTCGCGAGCGTCGGTCTCACGGAGCGCGCGGCACGCGAAGCGGGCCTCGCGGTACGCGCGGTGGAGTACCGCATCGACGACGTCGCCGGTGCCGCGCTCCACGCGGACGGCTACCGCGGCCACGCCAAGCTCGTCGTCGACGAGGCCAGGGGAGTCGTCGTCGGCTGCACCCTCACCGGCCCGATGGCGACCGAGCTGATCCACACCGCCACCGTCGCGCTCGTGGGCGAGGTCCCGGTCGAACGCCTGCGGCACGCCGTGCCCTCCTTCCCGACGGTGAGCGAGGTCTGGCTGCGGCTCCTGGAGGCGTACGGGCTCTGAGACGAGACCCGGTCCGACTGCTCCCCTTCGGGAGGCGTACGGCTCCGAGGCCGGACCCCGGCCGACCGGCCGCCCCTCCTGGAGGCGTACGGCCTACGGCCTCTGAGGCCGGACCCCGCCCGACCCCCGCAACCGCCCGGCCCGATCGCGGCAGACCCTCCCGCCCGACCCAGCGCACCGGAACGCTTGACCTCCCGACAAGGAAACCCCCATGCATCCCACGAGACGCTCCCTCGCCCTCGGCCTCGCCCTGCCCGCGACGCTCGCCGCCCTGGTCGGCGCCGGACCCGCGAGCCGCCCGACCGCCGCCACCGGTGACGATCGGCACGAGCCCAAGCCCACCATCGTCCTGGTCCACGGAGCGTTCGCGGACGCCTCCAGCTGGAGCGGCACGATCCGGCGGCTGCAGCACGCCGGCTACCCCGTCCTGGCCCCCGCCAACCCGCTGCGCGGCCTCGCCGACGACACCGCCTACCTGCGCAGCGTGCTGACCGCCGTCGACGGACCCGTCGTCCTGGTCGGCCACTCCTACGGCGGCGCCGTCATCAGCGGCGCCGCGGTGGGCGACAGCCGGGTGAAGGCCCTCGTCTACATCGCCGCCTTCACCCCGGACAAGGGCGAGAGCGCCGCCGAGCTCGCCGCCAGGTTCCCCGGCTCCACCCTCGGCGACACCGTGAACCCGCGGTCGTACCCGCTGCCCGGCGGCGGCACCGGCACCGAACTCGTCATCGAACGGACCAAGTTCCACGCCCAGTTCGCCGCCGACGTCCCCACCGCCGACGCGGCCGTCATGGCCGTGAGCCAGCGCCCGGTCGCCACCACCGCCCTGGAGGAGAAGGCCGGCGAGGCGGCCTGGAGGACGATCCCGTCCTGGGCGCTGATCGCCACCGCCGACAAGAACATCCCGCCGGCCGCCCAGCAGTGGATGGCCCGGCGCGCCGGCTCGCACGTCACCGAGGTGGACGCCTCGCACGCCGTGGCCGTCTCCCGCCCCGCCGTGGTCACCCACGTGATCCTCGCCGCCGCGCGGGCGACCCGCTGAGCCGGTCCTGCCCCCTCCCGTACATCCCGAAGGAGAACCCCACATGACGAACCGTCCGGTCCTCGAACCCGCCGCCCAGGCGTTCGCCGAGGCCACCGCCCCGCCGCCGTACCTCTACCAGATCCCCGTCGCCGAAGGCCGCAAGGCCGTGGACGACGTCCAGAGCGGCGAAGGCGTTCCCCTGCCCGAGGTCGACGAGGAGTGGATCACGGTCCACGGCGGCCCGACCGGCGACGTCCGCGTCCGGATCGTCCGTCCGCGCGGTGCCACCGGATCCCTCCCCGTCATCCTCTACATCCACGGCGCGGGCTGGGTCTTCGGCAACGCGCACACCCACGACCGGCTCGTCCGCGAACTGGCCGTCGGCACCCGGGCGGCCGTGGTCTTCCCCGAGTACGACCTCTCGCCCGAGGCGCGTTACCCCGTCGCGATCGAGCAGAACTACAGCGTCGCCCAGTGGGTCGCCCGCGAGGGTCACCACAAGGACCTCGACGGCACGCGGATCGCCGTCGCGGGCGACTCGGTCGGCGGCAACATGAGCGCGGCGCTCACCCTCATGGCCAAGGAGCGCGGCGACGTGAGCCTCGTCCAGCAGGTCCTCTTCTACCCGGTCACGGACGCGAGCTTCGACACCGACTCGTACCGTCAGTTCGCCGAGGGCTACTTCCTGCGCCTCGACGCCATGAAGTGGTTCTGGGACCAGTACACGACGGACGAGGCCGAGCGCGCGCAGATCACCGCCTCGCCGCTGCGCGCCTCCACCGAGCAGCTCACCGGCCTCCCGCCCGCCCTGGTCGTCACCGCCGAGGCGGACGTGCTGCGCGACGAGGGCGAGGCGTACGCGGCGAAGCTCCGTGCCGCCGGGGTGCCCGTCACCGCCCTGCGCGTCCAGGGCGTCATCCACGACTTCGTGATGCTGAACGCGTTGCGCGAGACCCAGGGCGCGGAGCTCGCCATCGGTGTCGCCACCGACATCCTGCGGAAGGCCCTCGCATGACCACGACCGGGCCTTCGACGAGCATGCCGGTGGCGGGCCTCGTCCCCGCCCCGCGGCGGGAGCACGAGCACGCCGATCTCCTCGTCCGCAACGCCAAGGTGTTCACGGGTGACCCCGACCGGCCCGAGGCCCGCGCCGTCGCGATCCGCGACGGCCGGGTCGCGGCCCTCGGCGACGACCACGACCTCGCCCACCTCGTCGGGCCGGGCACCAAGGTCGTCGACGCGCTCGGCCGCCGGGTGATCCCCGGACTCAACGACTCGCACCTGCACGTCATCCGGGGCGGCCTCAACTACGTCCTGGAGCTGCGCTGGGACGGCGTACGCAGCCTCCGCCAGGCGCTGGCGATGCTGCGCGAGCAGGCCGGCCGCACGCCCAAGGGGCAGTGGATCCGGGTCGTCGGCGGCTGGACCGCCGAACAGTTCGCCGAGCGCCGGATGCCGACCGTCGCCGAGCTGAACGCCGCCGCCCCCGACACCCCCGTGTTCGTCCTGCACCTGTACCAGTCGGCGTTGATGAACCGGGCCGCCGTCAAGGCCGCCGGTTTCACCCGGGAGACCCCCGATCCGCGCGGCGGGCAGATCGTCCGCGGCCGGGACGGCGAACCCAACGGCGTGCTGCTCGCCGCGCCGAGCGCGCTCATCCTCTACTCGACCCTGGCGAAGGCACCCGCCCTCGACGAGGCCGACAAGCGGACCTCTACGCGGCACTTCCTGCGCGAGCTGAACCGCTTCGGACTGACCTCGGCGGTCGACGCCGCGGGCGGGTTCCAGAACTTCCCCGACAACTACGCGACCGTCGTCGACCTCGCCAGGTCGGGAGAGCTGAGCCTCCGGATCGCCTACCACCTCTTCCCGCAGACGGCCGGGCAGGAGCTCGCCGACCTCAAGCGCTGGACCGAGATGGTCAAGCCGGGGGACGGGGACGAGTGGCTCCGGCTCAACGGCGCGGGCGAGAACCTGACCTGGGCCGCCGCCGACTTCGAGAACTTCTCCGAACCGCGACCCGAACTCGGCGCTTACGAGGGCGAGTTCGAGCAGGCTGTCCGGCTCCTGCTGGAGAATGGTTGGGGGTTCAGGCTCCACGCGACCTACGACGAGACGATCCGGCGCGACCTGGCCGTCTTCGAGAAGCTCGCCGCGGAGGGACTCTTCCCCGGTGGCAGCCGCTGGCTCTTCGACCACGCGGAGACGGTCTCGGCCGGCAGCCTCGACCGGATCGCCGCCCTCGGCGGCGCCGTCTCGGTCCAGAACCGGATGTCCTTCCAGGGAGCCGCGTTCCGCGACCGCTACGGCGCCGAGGCAGCCGCCCACACCCCGCCGGTCCGGGCCATGCTCGACCGCGGCCTGACCGTCGCCGCCGGCACCGACGCGACCCGCGTCTCCTCGTACAACCCGTGGGTCGCCCTCCACTGGCTGGTCACCGGGCGCACCGTCGGCGGCACCGCGCTCTACCCGGCCGGGAACCTGATCGACCGGGAGACCGCCCTCGGCCTCTACACCCGGGGCGGAGCGCGGCTCACCGGCGAGCAGGACGTCAAGGGCACCCTGCGGGAGGGCTGCTACGGCGACCTCGCTGTCCTCTCCGACGACTTCCTCACCGTGCCCGAGGACGTCATCCCCGACATCGAGTCCGTCCTCACCGTCGTCGGCGGCCGGATCGTCTACGCGACCGCGGAGTACGAGGGACTCGACGAGGCCGTCCCGCCGGTGAGCCCCGCATGGAGCCCCGTCGCCCGCTTCGGCGGCTACCAGTCGGGCCAGGGAGGCGCCCACCAGGCATCGCTCGTGGCCGAGGCCGTCGACGAGTCCGAGCAGCACCGCCGGTGGCGCGTCGCGCGCGGCTCCGTCCCCGAGACGGCGCCGTCCTTCGTCGACCCCTGCTTCGACCACTGAAAGAGAGCCATCCGATGACTGCCGCCTCCCCGGCCGCCGACGGCGACGAACAGGACCCCGCCGCGCCCCCGGGACGCCGTTTCGAGCCGGACCTCCGGTCGATGACCCGGATCAACCTGCGCCCCATCGCCTCACCCATGCCGCTCGGCTTCTTCACGATCGCCATCGCGTCCGTGATGACGGGCTGCCTCCAGCTCGGGATCTTCGGCGAGGAGGCCCGCACCGCTGTCGCCTTCACCGTGCTGCCGGCCTTCGTCCTCCAACTTCTGGTCAGCTTCCTGGCCTTCGGCGCCCGTGACGTGATCGCGGCCACGCTGATGGCGGTGTTCGCCGGCAGCTGGCTGCCGTACTCGCTCATCATGCTCAGCGGCGCGGCCGACGGCCTGAAGGTCCTCGGCGTCTTCAACCTGGCGCTCCTCTGCTTCGGCGCGCTGATGACCGCCGTGACCGGGCCCAAGCGGGCGCTGTGGCTCGTCCTCGCCGTCTCCCTGCCCCGCTGGGCGGCCACCGGCCTCGCGGGCGTCACCGGCGTCGAATGGCTGACGCGCACGTCCGGGGTGCTCGGGTTCGTGGTGGCGCTGGTGGCGATGTACACGGCGTTCGCCCTGATGCTCGAGGACATGCGCAGCGAGCAGGTCCTGCCCCTCGGCCGCAGCGGCCCCGCCCACCTCGCCGTGGAAGGCGACCTCGCCGTCCAGCTCCGCAACCTGGAACGCCAGGCGGGCGTGCGCCGCACCCTCTGACCCCGGCCGCCGGCCGCCGTAACACCGCGATCAGACAGGAGCACCCATGGAACCCAAGGTCATCGACCGGCCCGAGAAGTCCCGGTACGAGATCCTCGCCGAGACCGCCGCCGCCGCCGACGGCGACGGCGACCGCACCGAGACCGCCGGCTTCGCCGAGTACCACCTCTCCGAGGGCGAGATCGCCTTCATCCACACCGAGATCGATCCCCGCTTCGGCGGCCGGGGTCTCGGCGGGCTGCTCGCCCGCGGCGCCCTCGACGACGCCCGGGCCCGTGGGCTCCGCGTCCTGCCGTACTGCCCCTTCATCCGCGGCTGGATCGGCAAGCACCCCGAGTACGCCGACCTGGTGCCCGAGGCGCGCCGCGCCCGCTTCGGCCTGTGAACCGACCCCTGACCACCCTCCCCACCCACTCGCCGAGGAGTTCCCCCATGCCCCGACACGCCCGCCCCACCGTCGTCCTGGTCCACGGCGCCTTCGCCGACGCCTCCAGCTTCGCCCGCGTCATCCCCGAACTGACCGCCGCCGGACTGGAGGTGGTGGCCCCCGCGGTGCCCAATCGCAGCCTCGTCGACGACGCCGCGTACATCGCCTCCGTGATACGCGCCGTCGACGGCCCCGTCGTCCTGGTGGGGCACTCCTACGGCGGCGCCGTCATCACGCTCGCCGGCGCGGAGGACAACGTCCGCGCACTGGTCTACCTCGCGGGCTACGCACTGGAGGAGGGCGAGAGCCTGGGCGAGCTGCAGGGCCGCTTCCCCGACTCCGGTCTCGCCGACGCGCTCGTCTACACGCCCTTCCCCGTGGCCGGCTCCACCGAGACCGGCACCGACGTCTCGGTGGCGGTCGACCGGTTCCCCGCCCTGTTCGCGGCGGACGTCGAGCCCGGGCTCGCCGCGGTGCTCGCCGTCTCCCAGCGCCCCCTGGCCGCACGGGCCTTCACGGAGGCGGCACCCCTCGCCGCGTGGCGGACCAAGCCCTCGTGGGGCCTGGTCGCCTCCTCCGACCGCACGATCAACCCCGATGTGGAGCGGTACGGGTACGAGCGGGCCGGCATGACCACCGTCGAGGTCGACTCCTCGCACCTGGTCATGCTCGCCCAGCCCAAGGCCGTGGCGGAGCTGATCCTGGACGCGGTCCGGTCCACGGGGCACTGACCCGACACTTGAACATCGAACGATTGGTCTATGTCGTTCGAACGCGGTAGCTTTCCGAAACGCCCGCCGAGAACTCCCGGCGGGCGATCGGAGGAAGCACACCCATGAGGTTCGGCGCGAGGCTCGCGCTCGCCGTCATCGCCCTCGTCGTCACGGCCACGTCCTGCGGTACCCCGCAGGACGGCGCTCCGCGGTCGCACACCACCGCGGACTGCGGACCCTACGCCCGGTACGGCAAGCACCCCGGCACCAAGGTCACCGTCTACGCGGAGAACCGGGACCGGGAGGCCGATCTGTTCGAAGAGACGTGGGCGGACTTCGCGGACTGCACGGGCATCGACGTCCAGTACGAGGGGGACGGGGAGTTCGAGGCCCAGATCCAGCTCCGGGTCGACGGCGGGAGCGCGCCGGACGTGGCGTTCTTCGCCCAGCCCGGGCTCCTGGAACGCTTCGCGCGGGCAGGGAAGCTGAAGCCCGTGAGCGCCGGTGTCGCCGCTCTCGCGAAGCAGGGCTGGTCGGCGGACTGGAACAGCTACGCGACCGTGGACGGCACCCTCTACGGCACGCCGCTGGTCGCGAACGTGAAGTCGTTCGTCTGGTACTCCCCGAAGTTCTTCCGCGACAGGGGACTGAGCGTTCCCCGCACGTGGACCGAGCTGATGGCCGTGACGGAGAAGGTCGCGGCGACGGGCGTCAAGCCGTGGTGCGCGGGCATCGAGTCCGCCGAGGCGACCGGCTGGCCCGTGACGGACTGGATCGAGGACGTGCTGCTGCGCCAGCAGGGCACGGACGTCTACGACCAGTGGGTCGCCCACGAGATCCCGTTCGACGACCCCCGGGTGATCAGGGCCATGGACACCGTGGGGTCCATCCTCAAGAACGACCGGTACGCCAACGGGGGTTTCGGTCCGGCGCGGTCGATGGCGTCGATCTCCTTCCAGGAGGCCGGCACGCCGGTCCTCTCCGGCGACTGCGCGATGCACCGCCAGGCCTCGTTCTATGCCGACATGTGGCCGAAGGGCACCGAGATCGGACCGGACAAGGACGTCTACGCCTTCCTCCTGCCGGGAGCCGACCCGGCCGACCGCCCCGTCCTGGGCGGTGGGGAGTTCACCGCGGCGTTCGCCGACCGTCCCGAAGTACGGGCGTTCCAGGAGTACCTGGCCTCCGCGGACTTCGCCAACGCGCGCATGAAGAAGGGCCCGTTCGTCTCGGCGAACAAGGGCGTCGATCCGGCGAACGCCGCCACCCCGGTCGACAGGCTCTCGATCCAGCTGCTCCAGGATCCCAGGACCCGGTTCAGGTTCGACGGTTCGGACCTGATGCCGGCGTCGGTCGGCGCGGGGACGTTCTGGAAGGGAGCCGTCGACTGGATCGGCGGCGCGAGCACCCGGCAGGTCGCCGACTCCATCGAACGGTCCTGGCCGGGAAAGTGAAGTCGTTCGACGTCGTCGCCCAGCAGCCCAAGCTGCTGTACCTGCTCCAGGGATTCGCCGCCTTCGCGGCGGTGGTCTCCCTGATCCTGCTCGCTCTGCACCGGGGGCCGGTGCGGAGGAGGGCCGCGGCCCTCCTCCTGCTCGCCCCCGCTCTGCTGCTGCTCACGATCGGTCTTCTCCTGCCCGGGCTGCGCACCCTGGCGCTGTCGTTCACCGACGGCGGGGGAGACACGTGGGCCGGCTTCGACAACTACGTGTGGATGTTCACCGACCACCGGGCCCTGGTGGCGCTGCGCAACACCCTGGCGTGGGTGGTCCTCGTGCCGCTGACGTCCACCGCGGTCGGTCTGCTCTACGCGGCGGCCGTCGCACGGTCGCGGTTCAGCGCGTTCGCGCTGTCCCTCCTCCTGACGCCGATGGCGATCTCGTTCGTCGGCGCGGGTGTCGTCTGGAAGTTCGTCTACGCCTACCGTCCCGCGGATGCCGGGCAGATCGGGCTGCTGAACCAGCTCGTCGTCGCGTTCGGCGGCGAACCGAGGCAATGGCTCGTGGACTCTCCCTGGAACGTCCTGTTCCTCATCGTCGCGATGGTGTGGACGCAGACGGGCCTCGCGGCCGTCCTGCTGGCCGGCGCGATCAGAGCCGTTCCCGTGGAGCTGACCGAGGCCGCCCGACTCGACGGCGCGTCCCCGCGGCAGATCTTCCGGCGGATCACGATGCCGGCGATCAGGCCCACGCTGCTCGTCGTCCTCCTCGCCCAGACGGTCGGCACCTTCAAGGCCTTCGACATCGTCAAGACCATGACCGGCGGACAGTTCGACACGGGCGTGATCGCCCACGAGATGTACGACCAGGCATTCCGCTACGGCGAGACGGGCCACGGCGCGGCGCTCGCCGTGCTCCTCTTCCTCCTCGTCACCCCCTTGGCCGCCCACCAGGTCCGGGCACAGCGGAGGACAGGATGAACGGCGTCCGGGAGCGTCTGGCCTCCCGCGCCGGCACAGCGGTCGCGGTGGCGATCGCGGTCCTCTGGACGACACCGACCCTCGGTCTGCTGCTCTCCTCGTTCCGCCCCGAGGAGGAGATCAAGACGACGGGCTGGTGGACCGTGTTCGGCACGCCGCACCTCACGCTCGACAACTACGGCGAAGTGCTCTCCGGCGGCGGGAACGGGCCGGGGCGGCTCGCGGAGTACTTCGTCAACTCCGTCGTCGTCACCCTCCCCTCGGTGCTGTTCCCGCTCGTCCTGGCCTTCTTCGCGGCCTACGCCCTGGCCTGGATCGACTTCAGGGGGCGCGACGCGCTCGTCGTCGGCATCTTCGCGCTCCAGGTCGTGCCGCTCCAGATGGCGCTCGTCCCGCTCCTGAAGCTCTTCTCCCAGGGCTGGCTGTTCCTGCCCGCGTGGCACCTCACCGGTCCCGCGCGGTTCGGCCAGGTCTGGTTCGCCCACACGGTCTTCGCGCTGCCGTTCGCGGTGTTCCTCCTGCACAACTTCCTGGCGGGGCTGCCCCGGGAGCTGGTCGAGGCCGCCCGCGTCGACGGCGCCTCGCACCGGACGCTGCTGCTCCGGATCGTGCTGCCGCTGTCCCGCCCGGCGCTGGTCAGCTTCGCCATCATCCAGTTCGTCTGGGTGTGGAACGACCTCCTCGTGGCACTGACACTGTCGGGCGGAACGGCCGAGACCGCGCCGATGACGGTCAGACTGGCGAGCCTGGCCGGGACCTACGGCACCGAGTGGCAGCGGCTCACCGCGGGAGCCTTCGTGTCGGCCTTCGTCCCGCTGCTCGTCTTCTTCGCCCTGCAGCGGCACTTCGCCCGGGGCCTGCTCGCCGGATCGGTGAAGGGATGAGCCGCGGGCGGTCCGAGGGAGGAGACGTGGCCGAGCCCGGGAGCGCCGGGCTGAGCCGGCCCGGACTGCGGGGTCGCGAAGCCGAGCTGGAGCGGCTGCGCGCCCTGGTCGAAGCGGTGCGCGACGGCGAGGGAGGCGCGATCGCGCTGCTCCTCGGCGAGCCCGGGATCGGGAAGACCGCGCTGCTCCAGGAGGCCGTCTCGCTCGCGCGGGCCCACGGATTCCTCGTCAGCCACGGACGTGCCGAGGAGCTGCACGAGCTGGCACCGCTCGCCTCCCTGGCCTCGGGCCTCCTGCACGGTGACCCGCCGCTGCTCTCCGGCGCGGACTTCGCCGACCTGGCGGGCCACCACGACCAGCGCATCTGGCTCGTCGAACGGCTGGCCCAGCTGATCGAGGAACGCTCGGCGGGCACGCCCGTACTGATCGCGGTCGACGACGTCCAATGGGCCGACCCGCTGAGCCGGTTCGCCCTGAGCGTCCTGCCGGCACGGCTGCTCAGCTCCCCGGTCCTCTGGCTGCTCACGGGCAGGGACGACCCGCACCTGTACGGGCGGGGGCCACGGACGACGACCCTCGCTCTGCGGCCGCTGTCCGGGACGGCCCTGGCCGAGCTGGCGGGCGACGTCCTCGGCGGGAACGTGCCGGCGCAGGTCGCGGAGCTCCTCGACGAGGCGGGCGGCAACCCCTTCCTCGCGGCCGAGATGCTCGCCGGCATCGTGGCGTCGGGGGCCGAGGGGCCGGAACCGCCCGAGCGGCTGGTCCTCGGCGTACGCGGCCGACTGGCCGGCCTCCGGCCGGACACCCTGCACTTCCTGCGGATCGGCTCGGTCCTCGGCCGCGCCTTCTCGCTCGCCGACGCCGCGGCCCTGTGCGGCCGGCCCGCCTCCGGACTCGGCGCCGAAGTGGACGAGGCGATCGACGCCGCCCTCCTCCACGACGACGGCGAACGCCTCCTGTTCCGCCACGACCTGCTCCGCCAGGCGGTCTATGCCGACCTCGCCCCCTCCGTACGCCGGGCGCTGCACCGGGAGGCCGCGAGCCGGCTCGTCGCGGCGGGCCGGAGCTCCGCCGACGCGGTCCCGCATCTGCTGAAGAGCGCCGAACCCGGCGACATGGAGGCGATCGGACTGCTCGGCACGGCCGCCACGGACTTGATCGCCGTGATGCCCGACCTCGCCGCCGACCTGGCCGTGCGCGCCCTGGAACTCGTACCGCCCCGTGCGCCCATGGCGTACGAGGTGGGAGAACGGGCCATCGTCGCGCTGACCCGCGCGGGCCGCTACACGCAGGCGCGGGACACCGGCGACGCGCTGCTCGCCCGGCAGCCGCCCCTGGACGTCTTCGCCCGGCTGCAGTCCGTACTCGGCGACACGCTGTGGCACCTCGACGACATCCACGAGCTGACCCGCCGCTCGACGGCGGCGCTGGCAGCCGTCACCGACCCGGTGGTCCGGGCCCGGCTCACCGCTCGGCAGGCCCTGGCCCGGTCCCGCGGGAGCGACCTCGGGGCCGCTCGCGAGACCGGCGAACGGGCGCTCGCGGAGGCGGAGCGGGCCGGAGACCGGGAGGCCCGGGTCCTCGCGCTGTGGGGCCTCGGCGAGATCGCCCTCAACGCGGGCGACTGCGCCGCCGCCGTCGAACACCACACGGCACTGAGTGTGTTCGACACGGCTTTCCTTCCCGAGGAGGCCGTCGCACGGATCCACATGGACGACTTCGACACCGTACGGAGACTGCTCCGGAGCGCGGGCGACGCTCCCCTGCGCCCCGCCATGCTCCTCTGGGCCCAGGGGACCCTGAACCTCGGGCTCGGCCGGCTCGACGACGCGGACGCCGACTTCGTCACCGCCGAGCGTCTCGAAGCGGACCTCCACCTGCCCGGCCTCCTGGTCAACGTCCGTGTCAACCGAGGCATCCTCGCGATGCTGCGAGGCGACCGCGAAGCCGCGCGGGAACACCTGGACGTCGTGCGGGCGGCCCTGGCCGACCGGCCGAACAAGGGAAACCACGCCGCGCACCAGTACTTCGAGGCCGTGGTCGCCGACGCCGGCGGCGACCACACGGCCGCGGCCGAACTCCTCCGGTCGGCGCAGCGCGACCACCCCTTCCTCCGGTGGCGGCTCCTGCGTCCCCATGTCGTCCAGGCCGTGGGGATCGCCCTGCGCGCCGGGGACCGGAAGCTGGCCGAGGACCTCTCGGCCCAGGCCGCCGCACACGCCCTGCGCAACCCCGCCGTGCCGACCGCCCAGGGGACGGCCGCCCACGCGGCCGCCCTGGTGAACGCCGACCACGGACTCCTGGGGCGGGCGGTGGACATCCTCCTGGACGGCCCCCGACCGCTTCCCCTCGCGGCCGCGTCCGCCGACCTCGGGCGCGCTCTCCTCACGGCCGGCGACCCCGCTGCGACAGCCGCCCTGACCAGGGCGCACGACCTCTACGCCCAGGCCGGGGCCGACGCCGAGGCCGACCGGGTCCGGGCCGAACCGGAGCGGGCCACAAGCCGCCCCGGCGGGCGCACCGGACGCCTCCGGCCGCGTACCGACCAGGGCTGGGACGCGCTCACCGCCTCGGAACGGAAGGTGGCCCGGCTGATCGCCGCGGGCCACACCAACCGGTCGGCCGCGGAGGCCCTCGTCGTCTCCCCGCACACGGTCAACACCCATCTGGCGTCGATCTTCCGCAAGCTCGCGGTGCGTTCCAGGGTCCACCTGGCCCGGATCGTCCTCGCGGAGGACGACGCGGGAACGGCCACGGCCGACTGAGCGAACCTTGCGCCCCCGTGCAAGGCGTGGTGCGCGGTACGGCAACAGGAGCCACGGGGCCGGTCCTAGCGTGAAGGGCACACCGCGCCGCTTCGACGCGCGGACCCGTCCACCCGAAACGAGGGAACCCCCATGCCGTACATCACCGTGGGCCAGGAGAACACCACCCCCATCGAGCTGTACTTCGAGGACCAGGGGGCCGGGCAGCCCGTCGTCCTCATCCACGGCTTCCCGCTCGACGGCCACTCCTGGGAGCGCCAGAGCGCCGCGCTCCTCGACGCCGGATACCGGGTGATCACGTACGACCGCCGCGGCTTCGGGCAGTCCTCCCAGCCGACCACCGGCTACGACTACGACACCTTCGCCGCCGACCTGAACACCGTGATGGAGACCCTCGACCTGAACGACGCCGTCCTCGTCGGCTTCTCCATGGGCACCGGCGAAGTCGCCCGCTACGTCTCCACGTACGGCTCCGGCCGGGTCGCCAAGGTCGCCTTCCTGGCCTCCCTGGAGCCCTGCCTGCTCAAGAGCGACGACAACCCGGACGGCGTCGCCCCGAAGGAGTTCTTCGACGGCGTCGTGGCCGCCGTGAAGGCCGACCGGTACGCCTACTACACGGCCTTCTTCAACGACTTCTACAACCTCGACGAGAACCTCGGCACCCGCATCGGCGAGGAAGCCGTCCGCAACAGCTGGAACACCGCGGCCCGCGGCGGCTCCTTCGCCGCCTCCGCCGCTCCGGCCACCTGGTACACCGACTTCCGCGCCGACATCCCCGCCGTCGACGTGCCGGCCCTGATCCTGCACGGCACCGCCGACCGCATCCTCCCGGCCGAGGGCACCGCGCGCCCGTTCCACAAGGCGCTCCCGTCGGCCGACTACGTCGAGATCGAGGGCGCCCCGCACGGTCTGCTGTGGACCCACGCCGAGGAGGTCAACGCCGCCCTCCTCGCCTTCCTGGCGAAGTGACGCCCCACCGCTGACCCGCCGGGGTGACGCCGGATCCCCGGGCGTC